>NZ_JBEOZT010000022.1:0-206704 GCF_040298265.1 Nonomuraea sp. NPDC001636 | reverse complement strand
GACTCACCGTCCAGGAAACCGGAGTGCTCACCTGCCGGCGGCTACCACCAAGGAGTCTGCCGGATGGCTTACTCCCAGAACTGATTAGGAACCCCCTGCCATGAGCAGCACCGTCTCGCCCACCCTGCGCCAGGTCGTCGGCCTGCCGGCCGAGCCCGCCCGGCTGGCCGACTCGACCCTCGTGCTGATCGACTACCAGAACACCTACAGCACCGGCGTCATGGCCCTGCCGGACGCCGGACAGGCTCTCGCGGCCGGCGCCCGCCTGCTGGAGCGTGCCCGCGCCGCCGGGGCGCGCGTCGTGCACGTCGTCAACGACGGCGGCCCCGGCAGCCCGTACGACGTCCGCGCCGAGATCGGGGCGATCAGCGCGCCGGTCGCGCCGCGCGACGGGGAGCCGGTGGTGGTCAAGACGTTCCCCGACGCCTTCCACCAGACCGAGCTCCAGGACGTCCTGGCGGGCATGGAGGCCGGGCCCGACCTGGTCCTGGCGGGGTTCATGACCCACATGTGCGTCACCTTCACCGCCCAGGGCGCCTTCCGGCTGGGCTACCGCCCCACGGTCGTCGCCGACGCCTGCGCCACCCGCGCACTGGCCGGCCCGAGCGGCGCGCCGCTGCCCGCCGACGTGCTGCACGAGGCCGCCCTGACGACCATCGGCGACCTGTTCGGCCTGGTGGTCCCCACGACCGACGCCCTGCCCGCCTGACCCGTCCCCGGCCGGTCACCTCTCCGGCTCGGGATCCGTCATCCACGTGACGGCTTCCCGCGACACGAAGAGGACTGATCGATGCCGGCCCGGGCGAAGGGCCGGGGCGTCGGTGACCTGAGTCCAGTCCGGGCCGCGGGGTCAGCCGGTGGCCGGGCGGCGGCGGCCGGCGGTCAGGCGGTCGGCCGGCGTCCGGTGACGCGCGGCGGAGGCGTCGGGCCGCCGGTCGGCGGTGCGCCCGGTGGCCACCAGGCGGTCGGCGGGCCGGTCCGTCGTGCGGCGCTCGTCCTGGTCGGTGGCGGGCTGGTCGGTGGCGGGCCGGTCGCCGGTGCGCTCGGCCAGCAGGCGGCGCAGTTCGCGGCGGCGGGCCAGCCTGCGGCCCGTCCCGGCGGCGATCAGGAAGGCGCCGAAGATGAACGCGGCCGCGGTGGCCGCCCCCGCGGCGAACAGCTCCAGGTCGCCCACCCGGAAGGTGACGCCCATCAGCGTCAGCGCGGCGGTGGCGGTGGTCGTCGTCTGGGTGAACAGGACGACCACGGCGGCCGACCCGGCGACCATGAGCAGCAGGCCGAGCAGGACCATGGTTCTCACTCTCCTCGAACGTCGGCGATCACGTTTCATTGCCGCTGCCCAGCATTTCTTTACTTATGTATGGGCATGCGTCCGGCGTCGAAGAAATGGCCGCGCATTCGCACCTGGAATGGCCGCGCGGAGCACCGCTAATTGCTTCGCGAAAAAATCCGCATTGAGCAGCGGCGCTGCGTCCGGCGGGCAGGTCACGGGGTTTGTCGGCCGATGGGCAGGGGAGAGCGGACCAAGAAGGGAAGTGATAGCAGTGAAAGTGGACACTTTCCGGCTCCTGGCGAACTCCGCAGGAGAAACGGTCGTGCTGCATCCGGCCGGGGACCTTGACCTGCACACCGCCGGCGCCATCGAGGACTGGGCGACCGGCTATCTCGACGGCACGCCGGCCGCCGTCACTTTGATCGATCTGTCCGACGTCGGCTTCATGGATTCGGCCGGACTCGGCGCGCTGATCGGCGCGTGGAAACGCATCACCGCCACGGGACGGACGGTGATGGTCGCCGCGCCGACCCCGCAACCGGCCAGACTGATGCGCATCACCGGCCTGGAAGGACGTCTCGGCGTACGCGCCACCGTCGCCGAGGCGCTGGAGGAGATCATTCCCAGACGGTCGCACGCGCCCGCCTAGGCGGCGCCCGTCCGCAGTGCGCGCGGCGTCAGCCGTTCCTCGCCTTGGCGTAGTCGGCGGCGCCGCCCGCGAAGTCGTACAGGACGACCTGTTCGTCCCCGACCACCCAGGCGTCGTGTCCGGGCGGGCAGACGAAGACCTCGCCCGGCCCCGCCTCGGCCTCGGTGCCGTCGTCCATGCGCAGGCGCATGCGGCCCGAGACCACGAAGCCGTTGTGGTGCACCTGGCAGGACGACGTGCCGGCGATCGGCCTGACGGACTCCGACCAACGCCATCCCGGCTCGAACGTGGCGACCCCGAAGGTCAGGCCGCTCAGCTCGCAGATCTCCAGGTGGCCCTTCGGGAAGTCGCGCCGCTCGTCGGGCTTGTCGATGCTCTTGACCTCAATCATGGCTCACCCCCTCGTCAGCTACCTTCTTACGCTGAATTGTCCATACCGAGGGGTTGGCCAGGGCAAATATCCCTTTGTGGGGATGGGTACGGCCCGCGACGGGGCCGTACCCATGACGTGCTGACTATCCGGCCCAGGGCAGCGAGTCGGACGGCCACGCCCGCTTCGTCTGCTTCTTGAGCGTCTCCTCAGGCGTGCCCACCGCGCAGCGGGTGCCCTGCGGCGGCACCTTCAGGTCGATGAGGTACTGGTCGATGATGTCGGTCTGGCACTTGTCCTTGCCGTAGATGCGGTGACCCCAGCCCTCGTAGGTGAGCAGCACGGCCTTCGCGCCGAGCTGGCGGGTGGCGTTGGCCGCCCAGATCCACGGCGTCGCCGGGTCGTGGATCGAGTTGCCGAGCAGCAGCGGGGCCTGGCCGGTGTACCGCAGCGAGTGCGGCGGGTTGGCGGGGGCGCCCGAGTTGAGGCAGATGGGCAGGTCGTCGGTCGGGTACGGGTGGTACTTCGTGTCCGGCGCCAGCAGGCCGGCGGTACGCATGAGGTCGGCGTACTCGGCGTAGCTGTTCACCTTGAGGTTGTAGTCCTGGCAAAGGATCCGGGTCGGCAGTTCGGCGACGTCACCCTCCACCGGGCCCCGGCCGGGCAGCGGGGGCACCCATTCGGGGGCCGGGCCGCCGTTCAGCCAGTTGATCACTTCGCTCAGGGTGCGCCAGTCGGGTCCCTCGTTGCCCAGCGCGGCGTTGTAGATGACCTGCAGCTCGGTCATCCGCTGACCGGTGCTGGGGTAGACCAGCTCGCCGCGGCGGGCCTTGTCCAGCAGGCTCTTCCAGATCGCGCGGATGTCGCGGCCGTTCAGCACGCAACTGGTGTCCTGCTCGCACCAGCCGACGAACTGGTCGAAGCCGTCCTCGACGGCCAGGGCCTCGGTGGCGAAGAAGCCCTTCACGCCGAGGCTGTGGTCCATGTTGCTGTCGAGGGCGAGCGCCCGGATGCGGCCGGGGAACAGCTCGGCGTACATCTGGCCGATCAGGGTGCCGTACGAGATGCCGTAGTAGGTGAGCTTCTCCTCGCCGAGGGCGGCGCGGAGGGCGTCCATGTCACGGGCCACGGAGACGGAGTCCACGTGGTCGTAGAGCGGGCCGGTACGGGCCCGGCAGTCCGGGTGCAGCTTCTTGGTGAAGGCGTTCCAGGCGTCGAAGTCGGCCTGGCTGCGCATGACGGTCGGCGGCATCTGGTTGTAGACCGACGCCGAGCAGATGACCGGGTGGCTGCGGCCCACGCCGCGCGGGTCGAAGCCGACGATGTCGAACCGCTGCTGCAGTTCCTCGGTGTAGGACCCGGGAGCGCCGTAGACGGCCTCCACGCCGGACCCGCCCGGACCGCCGGGGTTGATCACCAGCGAGCCGACCCTGGCGGCCGGGTCGGTGGCCTTGCGCCGCGCGACCGCGAGGTCGATCGAGGGCCCGCTCGGCTGTGCCCAGTCGATGGGCACGGTCAGCTTGCCGCACTCGGCGCTGGGCTCCTCCTCGCAGGGCGCCCAGGTGATGGCGTTCGTCGTGGTGGTGGCGGGGGTCGCGGTCGTCGCCGCGCTCGCCGCCGGAACCGGGATCAACGCCGCCAGCGCCACGAAGGCGGTGGCGAACAGTGGGAGTGTTCTCCGCAAAATGGGGCTCCAATCAACGGCCGGTGCGCCCCCCGTGGGCATCCGGCCGATCTTGATCATTGCGGTTCGTGGATGGAAATGACGGCAAAATCGGAAATTTCCTCAAAGTCGCCCGAGCGCGCCACGCGCCCCGAGCCCTCCGCCGGACCGGCGGATCACCCGATCCGGTAGGCGCGGATCACCGTCTGCTCCACGGTGTTGCCCCTGGTGTCGGCGGCGCGGGCGCGCAGGGAGACGAAGCCCGCCCCGGCCGGATGGCGCAGCCGTACGGCGCCGCCCGCGACCTTTTCCGCCCGCCAGGTGCGGCCGTCGTCGTAGGAGACCTCCACGGCCGGCTCCCGCGCCGCCCCCGCCTGCCCGCGCACGGACACCGGCACCGCGAACGCCCGGCCGGCGGGCGCGCCGCTCGTCCGGTCCAGCGCGGGCGAGAAGACGACGACCGGCAGCGGCAGCGCGCCGTCCCGGCCACCGGCCGAGCGGAACGTCCAGGCGATCGCCGTGCGGGTGGAGAGCAGCTCCGGGCCGCGCTCGGCCGCCACCTCCAGCCGGTAGGCCGCCTCCCCGGCCGGCACGCCGAACCGCGCCTGCAGACCGGGCTCCTCCGCCACCGGCTCGCCGTCCCGGTAGAGGGCGATCCGCGCCCCGGACACGCTCGACATCCCCGGATGACCGGCCCCGTCGGCGTACAGCAAGGGGGCTGCGGAGATCACGTCGCCCGCGCGGGAGACGGGAGGAGCGCCCTCCTCGGTGACCGGCGCGGGACCGAAGACACCGCGGTTCCAGGTCTCGTCGTAGGCGTGTCCCGCCTCGTACCTGCGGGGGATCGAGGTCAGGTCGGCTCCCCAGGTCGGGCCCATCTCGATGAAGTAGTGCTGCCAGCGGAGGCCGCCGCCGGTGTTGACGTACTCGGTGTGGGGGAAGGGGGGCCGGAACTCGGTCACGAACAGGATGCTGTAGAACCGTCCCTCCGCGGGCCAGGCGGCGCTCGCGGCGTTCGCGTCCGTGCGGCCCGCCGGGGCGCCGTAGTCCCTGCGGATCGTGGCCAGGTCCGCGCGCCCGACCCGGCGGCTGAAGCCGGTCGGCACCTGCCCCTGGACGAACCACGCCAGCCGGTACGCCTGAGCGCTGCCCGCCAGGTCGCCGTCCGGGCCCGGCACCGCCCACTGGCCGGCGACCCTGGTCCGCAGGTCGTACCGGCCGGACCCGACCTGCGCGGTGCGGATGCCGGGCGCGGCGTCGAACATGGTGGCCTCCGCGCCCAGGTAGTAGGGGGAACCGTCCCGGGTGCGGCCGCTGTAGGTCACCTCGGTCATCAGGTGCCTGGCCGCCGGATCGGGCGGCGCGATGGACACCGGGCGCGCCTGAGCCGGGTCCAGCCGCAGGGACTGATCCCGGTCCAGGCGCAGGCCGGGATGGACGAGCATGGTCAGACCCTCGCCGTCGGTGGTCCGGCTGTCGACGACGTAGGTGCCCTTGGCCAGCCGCAGCGTGACCTTGTCGCCCGGCTGGACGTCGACCGGGTTCCAGTCCTTCCGGTCGACGTCGGTCCGGTAGAGGGTGGTCAGCGCGTCCGCGGCGCCCGGCCGGTCGAGGGTCAGGTCGTAGCTCTCGACCTCCTTGACCACGGCGAGCGGCGTGCTCACGGTCGTGCCGTCCCCGGCGGTGGCCTCCAGGTAGCCGCCGAGCGGCCCGTCGGCCACGTCGCCGCGGGTGTCGGCGGTGACGGTCGCCTCCGCCCGGCCGCCCGCGGGGACGGTCAGCGTGCCGGGCGACACCTCGAACACGTCCGCGCCGGCCCGCGCCGACAGGCGCAGCGTCACCGGCTCAGGACCGTCGTTGCGGTAGGCGAGCTTCCTGGTGACCGGCTCGTCGTCGTCGTGCGGCCAGGCGAGCACGCCGAAGCTGACCGACGCGGGGGAGGCGGTCACCGTCTGGCCGATCGCGCGGCCCACGTCGAGGCGGCCCGCGCCCTGGGCGTAGATCCCGGTGCCGGGCTGCGGCCGGGCGGTGGCCATGAGGGCGGCCTTGAGCTGCTCGGGCGTCCAGTCCGGGCGCAGCCCGGCCAGGATCGCGGCCGATCCGGCGGCGTGCGGGGCCGCCATGGAGGTGCCCGACATCTCGACGTACGGGCCGTCGCCGGGGGAGTCCTTGCCGCGCGCGGCGCGGATGGCGACGCCCGGCGCGGTGAGGTCGGGCTTCAACGCCGAGTCGCCTGCGCGGGGACCGGCGCTGGAGAAGACGGCCAGGCGGTCGGCACGGTCCACCGCGCCGACCGACAGGGCCGCGTCCGCGGTGGAGGGCGTGGAGACGGTGCCCGGTTTGCCGTAGTTCCCGGCGGCCACGACGAACAGCACGCCGTACCGCTCGGTCAGCGTCCGGACGGCCTCCTCCAGCGGGTCCAGGCCGGGGGTGTCCGGCGAGCCGAGGCTGAGGTTGGCCACCTTGGCCCCCTGCTCGGCGGCCCACTGCATGCCGGCCAGGATCGCCGACTCCGCGCACCAGCGGTCGGCGCACACCTTGGCGTCCAGCAGGGTGGCGCCCGGCGCGACACCGCGGTAACGCTCGCCGGTCCCGGCGATGGTCGAGGCCACATGGGTGCCGTGCCCGGTGAGGTCGGCCGCGGTGTCCGTGTCGGTGAAGTTCCGGCGGGCCGCCACCTTGCCGGCCAGGTCGGGGTGGGTGTCGTCGATGCCGGAGTCCAGGACGGCGACCTTCACCCCGGCGCCCGTGTGGCCCTTCTCCCAGGCGGCGGGGGCGCCGATCTGCTTGACGCTGGCGTCCAGCGACAGGGTCGCCCGGCCGTCGAGCCAGATCTTCCCGGCGCCGGAGGCGAGCGAGGCCCGCAGGTCCGGCCAGGAGCCGGCGGCGGCGTCGAAGCGTACGGCGGCGCCGTTCACGGCGGGCAGGTCGCGGGTCACCGCCATGCCATGGGCGGCCAGGCCCGGCCGGCGGGCGGCGTCCGGGCCCGCGACGATGAGGGGCAGGGCGCCGGGGGCGTACTCCAGCAGGGTCGTCACGTCGAACAGGCGGGGGTCGAGCCGACCGGCGGCCAGCAGGGGGACGGCGTCGCCGGGCACGACGCGGAGCCGGTCGCCGATCTTCTCCGTGCTGAAGACGACGCCCGTACGGCCCTTGCCCGGCGCGACGCGCACGCCGTCGGCGACGAGACTCACCCGGTCGCCCGTGATCAGCGTCACGGTACGTGCGGGGCCGCCCGGCGGGGCCGGCAGCCCGGAAGGGACGGCTCCGAGGAGCGCGATGGTCAGCGAGACCGCTGTCGTTCTGAGGATCACATGTCTACTTGGCGGAATGCCCGCCCCCTCTTCACGGGCTGAGAGGGCGTGAAGAAGGACGGGCGCTCCCGCCAAGTAGGGGTGTGACACAAACCATGACGGTCGAGGACGAGCAGGCGATCGCCGAGTCCCTGCGCCTCCCCGAGCGGTTCGGGGTGCTCTACGACCGCTACTTTCCCGAGATCCACCGGTACGTCGCCGGCCGCCTCGGCACCCAGGCCGCCGACGACCTCACCGCGGAGATCTTCCTGGCCGCCTTCCACGGCCGGGCCGGCTTCGACTCCGGCCGTGGCGTGGTCCGCGGCTGGCTGTACGGCATCGCCACCAACGTCGTCGCCCAGCACCGCAGGAGCGAGCTGCGGAGGTTGCAGGCGATGCAACGGGCGCCGGAAGGGACGCTCAGCGGCGAACAGGCCGAGGACGGGCACGAGGACCTGGTCGCCGGCCGGCTGGCCGCGGCGGGCGTCAAGGACGACCTGGTGACGGCCCTGCAGGCGATGCCGGACGCCGACCGCGACGTCCTGCTGCTCCTGGCGCTGGCCGACCTGAGCTACCAGGAGATCGGCCAGGCCCTCGACATCCCCTCGGGAACGGTCGGTTCCCGGCTGAACCGCATCAGAAGGAAGCTTCGTGCCGCCCTGGGCGGCATCAATCCCCTGCTTGGAGACTCCCGTGGATGACCTGAACCAGGACCTGACCCTGATCCGCGACCTTTACGCGGCCCCGCCCCCCACCCCCGAGGTGCTGGCCGACGGCCGCGCCCGCCTCGCCGACGCCTACGCCTCCCCCATGGACGCCGGCGTCCGCCGGGAGGAGCGGCGTCCGGCGCTGCGGGCGCTGGGGGACGGCGGGAGGAGCCGGCGGCGCTGGCCGCTCGTGGGGGCGAGCCTGGCCGCGGCGGCCGCCGTCACCGTGGCCGCCACCTTCCTCACCGCCCCCTCGACGCCTTCGACACCCGCGGCGTCCGCGGCGCCCGCCCGGCTCTCGGCCGGTGACATCCTGCTGGCCGCCGCCGGCTCGGTCACCCCCGACGCGGGCGACGGCGCGTACTGGAGGCGCGACGGCGTCGCCGGCCGGTACGAACGCGCGCCCGGCGGCCACTACACCCTCAAGACCACCCGCTCGATCGAGCTCTGGCTCCCCAAGACGGCCGACCGCCCCACCTGGGTGATCCGCCAGGAGCTCGGCGCCAAGCCGGCGACGCCCGAGGACGAGACGGCCTGGCGCGCCGCCGGCTCCCCCCGAACCTGGACCCTGAGCCGAGGCACGCCCCCGGTGAAGCTGCAGGCCGGCCCCGGCGAGCGCGACGCCCTACGCGACGACACCGGCAAGACCCTCACCCTGCTGGGCACACCCATGACGCCCGCCACCCTGAACGCCCTGCCGACCACCCCGGAAGGGCTGCGCGACACCCTCGAACGCGTCGTGTCCAAGGGGTACGGCAAGGAGCGGGTGGACATGAACGCCCAGCTCTTCGAGACCGGCGTGCGGCTCGTCATGAACTTCCCGACCTCGCCGGAGGTGCGGGCGGCGACGTACCGGATGCTGGCCGCGCTCCCGGGGGCGAGCGCGGAGAGCGAGGCCACCGACCCGCTCGGCCGCAAGGGCCAGGCGGTCAGCCGGCCGGCCGGGCCGGGTGAGCGGTACCGGTTCGTCGTGGACACCGCCACCGGCCTGCCGCTGGCCCTGGAGTCGACGATCGGCCAGGACCGCTCGTACGAGGCGATCAGGACGGCCGCCTGGACCGACGAGGAGCCCCGGCTCCCGGCCCTGCGCTACGACGCGGATGGCGGCACGTCCCCGAAGGGGGCGGGCTACCGTGGCAAGCATGAGTAAAGGTGGATTACCCGGCACCGCCGCCACGGCCATCCTCGATTGGCGTCACCCCCGCGTCACCGCCATGGCCGCACGGCTCCCCGGAGCGGGGACGCCGCCGCGCGCCCTGGTACGCGCCGCGCACAGCCTGATCAGCCGGACCATCCGCCCGGTGTACGCGATGAACGACGAGCAGCCGGTCTCCGTGACCGTCGCCCGCGGCCGGGGCTCGTGCAGCCAGCGCATGGCCGTGCTGGAGGCGCTGGCCCGCGGCCGGGGGATCGCCACCCGCGTCAGGGGCCGGGTGGTCGACGGCGCGTTCTGGCACTCGCGCTTCCCCCGGATGCGGGCGCTGGTCCCCGACGACGTCATCCTGGCCTGGCCGGAGTTCCTGCTCGACGGGGGCTGGGTGCCGATCTCCGAGCTGTTCGACGGCCTGTGCGTCACCTCCGGCTTCGGCAACGACGGCCCGGAGACCCTCTTCGACGCCGTCACCCGGACGGTCGTGGACTGGGACGGCACGTCCTCGCCCCAGTGCGACCTGTCCGCCCGGGTCCGCGCGGACCTGGGGTACTTCGGCTCCCGGGACGAGCTGTTCCGGGAGCACGGCCAGACGTTGTGCCTGCCGGCCCGGCTGGTCGCCGATCCCGTGCTGAGCCGGCGCTCCGCCTAGGGCGGCGACGGACAGCGATCATCATCGCCGTCACGGCACCACCCACCCTCGTGCGGGAGGTGTCCCTACCGCCCGGCGCGCGCCGCCCTCTACCCGCCGGAACGGGCGATGGCCAGGACATGGCCGACGAGGGCGGCGTTGTCCGCGGCCGGGCCGCCGTCCGGGTCGAGCAGCGTGTCCTCCAGGCCGATCCGGGTGGCGAGGCCCAGCCGTACGGCCTCCGCCACGAGCGGCCACGTCGCCGGCCCCTCGCCGTGCAGCAGGCGGGGGGCGGGCGACCCGGCCAGGCGGTCCAGAATGGCCGCGGCCCGGGGGATCGCCTCCTCGGACGGCGCGTCGATCACCTCGACGAGGATGCGCGTCATCCGGCCGGCCAGCCCCGAGGCGGTCAGCGTCGCGGCGTCGGCCGGCGTCCACACCCCCGCCTCGACCCCGATCCCGGCCGCCAGCAACGTCCGCGCCAGCTCGCCGAACCCGGGCTCGGACAGGTTCACCGAGGCGAAGTCCGGACGGGCGCCGGCGGGCAGCTCCGCCCAGGCGGTCACCGCGTCCAGGCGGGCCGCGGCGTCGCCGCCAGTGATCCACAGGCCGGTGGACACGCCCACGGGCAGCCCCGGCGTCGCCGCCCGGACGGCCGACGTCGCCGCCCCGACGTCGGCGGCGGCCAGCGACTCGCGCCCCGCCGCGTCCCGCGGATGGACGTGCACCGCCCCCGCCCCCGCCCGCCGCACGGCCACGGCGTCGGCGGCCAGCTCGGCGGGCGTCAGGGGCAGCCGGGGGTGCTCGCCCGCCGCCCGGCTCCCGTTCAGACACGCTTTGATGAACATGGGCCCCATCCTTACCCGGGCGAACCGGGCTCAGGCGCGGCGTCCCGGCCGCCGCCCCGAGCTCTTTTTATGGCATCGGGCGGGGTTTCAGTGGGCGGCGTCCAGGCGGGCGCGCTGGTCGTCGGTCAGCTCCAGGTCCACGGCGGCCAGGCTCTCCTCAAGCTGGGCCACCGACGACGCCCCGACCAGCGGGATCACCGGGAACGCCGAGCCGATCTGCCAGGCCAGCACCACCTGGTTCAGGCTCGCCCCGCACTCCTTCGCGACCTCGCGCAGCACCGCCAGGCGGGCCGGGGTGCCGGGGTGGTCGTAGTCCGGCGGCACCTGCTTGTCCTGCCGGGTGTAGGCCCCGCCGAGCAGCGGCGAGTAGGCGACCAGGGTGAGGGCGGGCTCGGCGCGCAGGTAGCTCAGCAGCTCGGCTCCGGCGTGGCCGAGGCTGCCGTCCTGGAAGATCGACTCCGGCACGTCGAAGCGCGGGCGCAGCAGGCTGTGCTGGTACTGCAGCACCTCGTACCCGGGCAGCCCCGACGCGGCGGCCAGGGCGCGGGCCCGCTCCACCCGCCAGATGGCGTGGTTGCTCGCCCCGAGCAGGCCGACCGTGCCCTCGGCCACCAGGGCGCCGAAGCCCTCGACGGTCTCGGCCACCTCGACCGCGCGGTCCTCGATGTGGGCGTAGAGCAGGTCGATGCGGTCCACGCCGAGGCGTTCGCGGCTGCGCTCGGCCGACTCCCTGATGATCTTGGCGGACAGGCCCTCGGCGTTGTCGACGTAGCTGGTGCCCGGCGCGAGCGGCCGCGCGCCCAGCTTGGTGGCGATCACGATCTCGTCCCCGGCGCCGCTGCTGCGCCGCCAGCGGCCGAGCAGCTCCTCGCTCTGCCCGCCCTGGCCGCCGTCCACCCAGAAGGCGTAGTTGTCGGACGTGTCGATGAACGTCCCGCCGGCCTCGGCGTAGCGGTCGAGGATGGCGAACGACGTCTTCTCGTCGGTCACCGAGCCGAACAACATCGCCCCGAGGGCGAGCACGCTCACCTCGCGGCGGGTGTCCGGGTTCGTGCCGATCGTCCGGTACTTCATGCTGTCTCCCCAGTTCGTTACGTTCTGTACGAGGCCCCAGAACGGGAGTCTGGGGGCTGGAGCGAACTCCAGGTCAAGCCGGCGCGCGCCGTGCCGGCCCACCTCGGCTTCACCGCTTCGCACCCGGACAAGGCCCGCCTCATCCACGCGGCGCCGTACACGCTGGACCTCGGCCCGTACGCCGAGCGCATCGCCGCGGCCAAGGCGTCCCGGCTGTCGAGCGACCGCATCTGGTTGTCGCTCAGCGGTCGAGGGGCACGGCGGCGTTCCGGCCGAGAGGGAGGCTCGTCGGCGGTGGGGTGGTCGCCGGTATGATGGGGGCGGCTTCCCGTGCCGGGAGCCGCGGCGGTGGGGCCCGCCGCCTCCCGCCCGTCCGGGGGTAACCGCGGTGCCGCCGCCAACGGTCCCTGCCAGAGATGTGCCACGCTGGTAGGAGATGCCTCATGACCCAAGCTCGTCCCCCTGAACCTGAACCCGGCCGCGCGCATGCCGCCGAAGGGGCGGGGATCGGCGGCCCGTCCCCGGTCGAAGGCGGGGAGGCCGGTGGGGCGCACGCCGTCGGCGGCCCCGGCGCGCAGGTCGATCCGCGGGCCGCGGTCGATCCCGACGTCGACCTCCACGTGCCCGCCCAGCGCGGGGAGCTGGCCCGCGCCCCGGTCGCCACGCTGGCCGTCATCGCGGCCGGCGGCGTGCTGGGCGCGCTCGCCCGCTACGCCGTCCTGACCGCCTTCCCGGTGCCGCCCGGCGGGTTCGCCTGGCCGACGCTGGCCGTCAACGTCACCGGCTGCCTGCTGATCGGGCTGCTGATGGTGGCCATCACCGAGGTCTGGCAGGCCCATCCGCTGACCCGGCCGTTCCTGGGGGTGGGGGTGCTGGGCGGGTTCACCACGTTCTCCACCTCCATCGCCGACGCCCAGGGGGCGCTGGCCGCGGGGCAGCCGCGCACGGCGCTCGCCTACCTGGCCGTCACGCTGGTCACGGCACTGGCCGCGGTCTTCCTGGGCCAGCTGCTCGGCCGCGGGCTGCTCGGCCGGTTCGCCGCTGCCGCCGAGACCACTGCCGCCGAACCCGCTGCCGCCGAACCCGGTCCCGCCGAGGCCGTCCCCGACCAGGGCGCGCGGGCTCCGCGCGGCGGGAGGCGTCCGTGACGACGTTGCTGCTGGTGGTGCTGGGCGCCGCCGTGGGCGCGCCCGCCCGCTACCTGATCGACCGCGCCGTCCAGGCCCGGCACGACAGCCTGTTCCCGTGGGGCACCTTCACCGTGAACGTGACGGGGTCGGCGCTGCTCGGCTTCCTGCTGGCGCTGCCCGCCGCCGGCGGGGCGCAGGCCCTCCTGGGCACGGGCCTGTGCGGGGCGCTGACCACGTACTCCACCTTCGGTTACGAGACCCTGCGGCTGCTGCAGAACGGCGCCCGCACCTACGCCGCGCTCAACGCCGTGGCCAGCATCGCGGCCGGCCTCGGCGCGGCCTGGTGCGGCATCGCCCTCGCCCAGGCCGTCATCCCGTGAGCCGTCCTGGAAGTTCGACGGCGAGCGGCCGGCGCGTTTGACGATCACTCGACGGGAAAGCTGGAAGGGGCCGGCGCGTACCCCTTCCGACCTCCGACAGACGAGACGATCATGCTTGTGGAGTTCGAGCTGCGCTGTCCCATCAGCGCCGATCTGGCGTTCATCCGCGACCTGGTGCGCATCCACGGCCACCACAGCGGATTGTCCGGCGAGCGGCTGGAGGACCTGGTGCTCGCGGTGAACGAGGCCGTCACCAACGTCCTCGACCATGGCGGTTCGGCCGGCCTGGTCACCGCGACCCGGGACCCGGTCGGCGTCTGCGTGGAGATCCTGGACACCGCGGGCCGCCTGACCCCCGACCACCTCGACACCGCAGGCGTCGACCCGACCGCGTCCCACGGGTTCGGCCTGTGGGTGATCCAGCAACTGTGCGACTCGGTCGCGCTGGAGCGGACCGGCCTCGGCTCGCGGCTGCGGCTGCGCATGCTGGTGCCCTCGGAAACCCCCGGCGCCGCCGATCGCCGCCTCAGCAGCACCATGGCCGGCGGCGCCTTCCCCTGGTCCTAGCCCGGCCGGTGCCGGCCGGGCACGTTACCGGGTACACGAAGTCGGCATGTCAGTAATCATCCGATAACGTAGTGTGATGATGGCTGATGGGGGCGACGCCGGACACCGGCCGGAGGGCTCCGGTTCCGGCGCCCAGCCGGCGGAGTGGCTGCTGCGGGCCGCCTTCGAGGGCACGGGCATGGGCATCTACCTCACCGATCCCGCCGGCCGCATCACGTGGGTCAACCCGGGGGCGACGGCCCTGCTCGGCTTTCCCGCCGACGAGCTGCGCGACGCCGACGCGCACCAGACGCTGCACCGCCGCCTCGACGGCAGCCTCCCGCCCCGCTCCAGCTGCGAGCTGGTGGCGGTGTGCCGGCAGGACCGGTCCGTACGCTGCGAGTTCGCCACCTTCGCCACCGCCGGCGGCCGGCTGCTCCCGGTCGCCTGGCTGGCCTCGCCCATCCACCACGACGGCGAGCCGGCCGGCGTCGTCGTGGTCTTCATCGACGTCGTCGAACGCCTCGACGCGGCCGGCCGGCAGGCCGAAGAGCTCGCCCGTGCCCAGAAGCTGACCGAGCAGTTCCGCCTGCTGACCGAGATCAGCACCGTCCTCACCCAGACGCTGGACGTGCGCGAGGCGATGACGCGGCTCGGCCGGCTGCTGGTGCCGCGCCTGGCCGACTGGGCGGCGGTGGACATGTTCCTCGGGCCGCGCGAGCTGCGCCGCCTGGCCATGGCCTGCGCCGGGGCCACGCCGGTGGACCCGTCGTGGTTCGCCGAGCTGCCGTCGTTGCCGAAGGGCCCCTCGCGGTCGGCGCTGGTCCGGGTGCTGCGCGGGGAGCAGGCCCTGCTGCTGGGGCCGGAGCAGATCGCCGCGCCGCCCGACGGGCCGCTGGCCGCCGCCCATGACGCCCTGTTCAACGTGCTCGGCGGCTCGTCGGCGATCGTGGCGCCGCTGCGCACGCCGCGCCGCGTGCTGGGCGCGCTGACGGTGGCGCGCACCGACCCGGCGCGGCCGTACACGGAGGCCGACGTGGAGCTGGTGGCCGACATCGCCCGCACCGCGGCGCTGGCCGCCGACAACGCCTGCCTGTTCGGCCAGCAGCGCGACATCGTCGACACCATGCAGCGCCACCTGCTGACCGCGCTGCCCCAGGTCGATCACCTGCAGCTCGCCGCCCGCTACCTGGCGGCCCCGGCCGGTTCCCAGGTGGGCGGCGACTGGTACGACGCGTTCGTGCTCCCCGACGGCGTCACCGCGCTGGCCATCGGCGACGTCGCCGGCCACGACCTGGAGGCCGCCGGGCAGATGGCCCAGCTCCGCAACATGCTGCGCGCCCTGGCCTGCGACCACAAGGAGTCGCCCAGCCTGATCCTCGACCGGCTCAACAAGGTCATGGCCGTGGCCAGCGACGCCTCCACGGCCTCGGCCATCCTGGCCAGGATCGAGCCGCCCCAGCCGGAGAGCGACCCGGACACGCGGATCCTGCGCTGGAGCAGCGCCGGCCACCTGCCGCCGCTGCTGGTCACCGCGCAGGGGCAGGCCCGCTACCTGGAGGAGGGCCAGTCGCTGCTGCTGGGCGTGCATCTCGACGACGTGACCCGCCACGACGCCCTGGCGCCGCTGCCGCCGGGCAGCACGCTGCTGCTCTACACCGACGGGCTGGTCGAGGTGCCCGGAGTCAACCTGGACAACAGCCTGGCCCGGCTGCGCCGGCACGCCGCGACGCTGGCCCGGCGTCCGCTCCAGGACTTCTGCGAGCAGGTGCTCGCGCTGGCGCCGTCGCCGCGTACCGACGACATCGCGCTGCTCGCCCTGCGCCTGCCGCCGCGCGGGCAGTAGGCGGGACGTCGTCTCCGAGGCGTCAAGGGGCGGTGAGCGCGGCGTCGATCGACGGGCCGTGGCGCTCCAGCCACGCCTCGCGCCGCTTGATCAGGTCGCCGACGCCCTCCTCCCACATCCGGGCCCAGCCGCCGCCCTGTACCTCGGCGATCTGCCGCATCGAGAACCACGACCGCCGGGTACGCAGCACGGCCACCTCGACCAGGCGCGAACGGTCGACGCCGGACATCCCGTACGCGTCGGCGAGCAGGCGGCAGCGGCGCGGCACGTCCAGCCCGCGCAGGGGCGGGTCGGCGTCGGCCGGGTCGGCCAGCGGCGCCCAGTACGACATCGCGCTCATCAGCTCCTCCACCCGGGTGGCCGGCCTGGCGATGTCGAAGTCGATCAGCCCGGCCGCCACGCCGTCGCGGAACACGATGTTGTCCGGCGTGTAGTCCAGGTGCCCGACCAGCTCCGTCGGGTACGGCGGCGCGGGCGGCATGCCCGGCGGCTCGGTGAACCCGAAGTCCGCCCGCACGCCGTCGGGCGGCACGAACCCCGCCACCGCCTCGTGGTAGGCCCGGATCAGCCGGCCCACGGACGCCAGCCGCTCCTCGTCGGCCAGCCACGCGGGCCGCGGCTGCCCGGCCACCTCACCGGGCACGAAGGTCAGCACCTCGCGACCGGCGGCGTCGATGCCGAGGAACCGCGGCGCGCCCGCGAACCCGGCCTCCTCCAGGTGCCCCAGCAGGGCGTGGACCAGCGGGGCGTTGGGCCCCACGGGGCGGCGTACGGTGTCGCCGACGCGTACGACGCCTTCGGTGACGTCGCCGCCGAGGAGCGGGATCTCGGGTTGGGGCTCGGCGGGCTCGGTGTAGGTGGCGGAGCTCATGATTCCCTGGAGTGGTGAGGAAGTGGGCCGGTCATGATGTCAGGCGTGGGCGGCGGAGGGCAATCGTCCACGGCGGGCCGGAGGAGGACCTGGCGCACGATCTCCGCGACGGCGGCCGGGTGGGTGAGGTGCGGGTGGTGCCCGGCCCCCGGGATGACCGTCACAGGGAGGGTGCTGTCGGTCACCGGGTCCAGCTCGCCGGCCACGAGGTGCACGGGGACGGGGCCGCCGAGCAGCGTGCGGAGGGCGGCGCGCTCGGCCGGGCGGTGGGCGGCGCGCAGCGCGCGGGCGGTGCGCCGGGCGGCCCCGGGACGGCGGAGCCCGGCCGCGGCACTCACGACCGCCCGCCGCGCGTCCTCGGGCGGGGACGCCGGGCCGAGCAGGGTGGCCGCGAGCCGGTCGGGACCCGTCCTGCCGAGGAACGAGGCCGCGAGCAGCAGGGTGAGCGCGGACGGCCGGCGCTGGAGGAAGTACGGCGACAGCAGGATCAGGGCGGCGATCCGGTCAGGATGGGCGGCGGCGTACCGGAGCGCCGGGGCGGCGGCGGCCGAGTGCGCGACGATCACCGGACGGGTGCGCACGGGCTCCAGCAACTCGGCCAGCCAGTCCGCCGCCGCGCCCCCGGCGGGCGAGGAACGCCCCAGCCCCGGCAGATCGGCGACGAGCGCGGGAAACCGGTCCGAAACGGTTTCGGGGTGGGTCGCGGGTGGGGTGCTGTCCAGTTCGTCGAGCACGCCGTGCCAGGAGTCGCCGTCGAGCGGAAGCCCGTGCAGCAGGACCAGCCGCGGCGACGTACGCTCACCCGCCACGTACGTGCGCGACCCCGCCACGCTGTGGAAACCACCGGGACGTGCGGCCGGAGCGGCCCCGAAGCGGTCGGCGACCAGCCGGTCGGCCCAGCGGCGCAACGCGTACTCCACGGGTGGCTGCCGGAGCCCCGCGGACGCGGCGACCCGGTCGGCCGACGCCGTGTCGTACCGGTCCTCGGTCAGGAAGCCCAGCGTCTCGGGCTCGGCGCCGGTCAGCGCGGCCGGCAGGCGGCGGATCACGCCCACCGGCACGCGGACGCGCGGCGCGGGCACGCCGAGATGGTCCGCGAGCAGCCGGATCAGGTCGGGCAGGTCGGGCGTGGCGGGATCGAGCACCCAATGCAGCCCGCCGGGCTCGGGGTCGTGCTCGGGCACGGCGGCCATGAACCGGGCGAAATGGTCCACCGTCACCACCGGGACGAAGGTACGGGCGCCGCCCGGCAGCGCGGGCAGCCGCCCGGCCCACAGGTCGCGGACCAGCGAGGCCAGCCCGAGGTACTGGCCGGCCTCGCCGGTCAGCGAATGGCCGACGACGCTGCTCGGGTTCACCACGGTCAGCGGCACGCCGAGCCGCGCCGCGGCGACCCGGACGGCGGCGTCCCCCTCGGTCTTGGAGCCCTCGTACGCCCCTTTGTCCCGGTACAGGGCCGCCAGCTCGGCCTCCGGGAGCGGATGGCGCGGCCGCGGGTCCAGCCCGACGCGGTAGCCCGACACGTGCACCAGCCGGCGCAGCGCGGGACGGGCGGCGGCCCAGTGCAGCACGTTGAGCGCGCCTTCGACGTTGACCGCCCTGGCCTCCTCGCGTCCCATGCCGAAGCGGTAGACGCCGGCGGCGTTGAACACGTCCCGCACGCCCGCCGCCCCTTCGGCGGACGCGCCCAGCCCCAGGCCGGGCCCGGCCGTGACGTCGCCCTCGACGACGGTGAGCCGCGTGCCGGGCACGCCGCGCTCGCGCAGCCAGCGCCCCAGCCGGTCGTCCGCGCGGCGGACGACGGCCGTCACGGCGCGGCCCTGTTGCAGCAGGTGCAGGACCGTCCATCTGCCGACGAAGCCGGTCGCGCCGAACACCACGGCGTCTTCCATGACAATCCTCTCTAGACCGATCTGCATATTTTGCGGGCACGAAAAACCGCCGGCTCAGGCCAGCAGCCTGACGACCTGGCGGCGGACCCGTTCGATCGGCAGCCGGGACCGGCTCGCACGGGCCAGCACCAGCGCGCCCTCGATCATCGCGAGCACGGTCGCCGCCAGGTCGTCGGCGGTGTCGTCGGCGGTGTCGTGCTCGTCGGCGTGCAGGTGGTCGGCCGCGGCGTGCCCGTCGGCGCGCAGGGCGTCGGCCAGCCTGCGCTGCCAGCCTTCGTAGATGCCGGCGCAGACGCGCCGCAGTTGCTCGTTGGAGGAGGCGACCTCCAGGGCCACGGTCGCCACCGGGCAGCCCTTGGCGTACCCGGCCGCCACCATCCTGTCGGCCAGCGCGTCGAGGACGGCCGGCACGAGGTCCCGGGCGTCCGGCAGCGCGCCGGCCAGATCGTCGATCATGGCGTCGACCTCGCGCCCGGCGGCGGCGAGCGCCTCGCCCACCAGCTGGTCCTTGCCGCCGGGGAAGTGGTGGTAGAGCGACCCGCGAGGCGCGCCGGCCACCGCCAGCACCTCGTTGAGGCCGGTGCCGTGACTGCCCTGGGCCTCCACCAGCGTGCGGGCCGCCGCGATGATGCGCGCCCGCGTCTCGTCTCCCTTGACCGCCATGCGGGCCACAATAGACCGGTCTGCATATTTCTGTCCATGTGGCCGCCGGCGGTGGACCGGCCGCCCGGTGTCGTGAGGGGCGGCCGGCCCGGGGGATCAGGCGGCTTCGTGCTGGCGCTGGCAGTTGATGCAGAACCGGGCCAGCGGCCGGATCTTGAGCCGTTCGAACGGGATGCCCGCCTCGCAGTGCGCGCAGCGGCCGTACGAGCCGGCCGTCAGCCGGTCGCGGGCCTGGGTGAGCTCGGCGATGGCCCGGTCGGCGGTGGCGAGGGAGGCCAGCAGCTCCTGCCAGGTGTCGTCCGCGCCGTTGCCGTCCTGGGCCGCGGCCTGCAGGCCCAGCAGGTGGCGGCTGCGCCGCTCCAGCTGCTCGTCGATGTCCTGGCGCAGGGACTGGAGCTGCACGGTGCTGAGGTGGTGGGTCATGGTGGTTTCCTTTCCGCGCTGTGATTGCGGGGGTTCAGAGGGCGATGACGGGCGCCGCGGGGCGCAGGCACAGCCGCAGCAGGCCGCGGACGGTGGCGTGCTGCGGCTCCGGCGCGGCGTTGACCCGCGAGCGAAGGGCGGTGTGCAGGCGGTCCAGCAGCCGCGTCTGGAGCGCGCCCCCGCCGGTGACGGTCAGGCCGTTGTCGCGGACGGCCGGACGGAGGTGGGCCGGCTGGCGGCGCAGCAGGCCCGCGGTCATCTCCACGACGCCGTCCAGGGCGTCCGGCAGCAGGCCCGTGCTGGTCGTGGCGCTGAGCTGGAGCGCCGCCGCGTCGCTGACCGCGCCGCCGCTGACGACGACGGCCTCGACGATGCCCGCCCCCACGTCCAGCAGCAGGTACGGCCCCGGCCCCGCGACGTCCAGACCGGCGCCGGCGGCGGCGGCCAGCGGCGCCTCGACCAGCGTCACCTGGCAGCCGGCCGCCTCGGCGACGGCCGCGCGCACCGCCTGACGGTCGCTGCCCGTCGCGGCCCTCGGCACCGCGGCCATCACGTGCTCCAGCGGCCGGCCGCCGGCCAGCCAGGCGTCCTGCAGCACGAGATGCACCAGCCGCAGGCAGGCGCCCGGGTCGACGACCATGCCCCGGCGGATCGGGCGGACCGGGATCCCGGCCGCGCTCTCCGGCGACGGGACGACGACCGCCGAGGGACGGTCGGCGATGGCGAACCCGTCCAGGGACAGCGAACGGGTGCGTGAGGTGCCCAGGTCGAGCACCACGTGGGCGCGGTGCACCGCGGATGTTCGCGGTGAGTGTCGGTGGACTGATCCGGCGTCGGACATGACGATGATCGGCTCCTTGCTCTGACGCGGAGAACTCGTACGCGAAAGACGAGAGAAAAGGGGCGCATCCCGCACGCGGGGACGCCACGACGGCGACCTCCGGCCGTACGGGAACGCACGTCAAGGACGTGCGGCACGCGCGAGGACGAGCGCGGAACCCGCGGGCGGCCGGGCGACGCGTGGACCCGGCCGTGCGAAGGCCGGGCGCGACGACCGGCCCCGCGGCGCGCTGGGCGGGCCGGGAGGCGGCGACTCGTGAAGAGGGAGGGAGCTAGATCAGCGGCGGGCTGCGCGAGCCCGCGGTGCGGTGCCCGACCTGCTGCGGGTCGCGGATCGCGGCCGCGTCGGAACCGGGCGCGGGGAGCAGCGCGAGGTGCGCGGCCTCGGCGTGCCGCGCGCCGCGCAGCGGCGGCCACAACGACAGCACGTGGTGCTCACGGCCGCTGGACGCCTGGGGCGGCAGGCTGGGCATCCGGTCGGCGCTCTTGTCCGGGGTCCATTCGTGACCGGCGGACAGAGGGCGCGGGGTCGTCTGGTCGTCGGCGTAGGAAGGGCCGGCGACCAGCAGGGACAGCAGAACCAGGCCCACCACGCAGCACAGCGCGATGGGGCCTCGTGGCGCTCTGCACGGTCCCGTCATAAGGCCGACCATAGCCCAGCCGGTGAGAAAAGGCATTACCGTCCGGTTTCCCGTTACGGCGGTATGGCGCGCGGTCGGCGGGGAGGCGGGGCAGGGGCGTCCGGAGGGGCTTCCGGTGCTGGTGGGGGCGGGGGCGTGCGGGGCGGGGCACGCGGAGGTGCGGGTGTGCGGGACGGAGGCGTGCGGGACGGAGGCGTGCGGGACGAGGGCAGCAGGGCGGGGACAGCAGGGCGGGGACAGCAGGGCGGGGACAGCAGGGCGGGGACAGCAGGGCGGGGTTCGCCGGGACATGGGCGCGTGGCCGGTCGCCGGACCGGGAGCCGGTCTTCGTCCGGACGGCCGGTGTGCGCATGTCGCCGGGAACCCCGCCGTTCAGCGTGCTGGTGTGTCAGCGGGAACTTCGCCGCGGGTCATTTAGAACCCGTCGAAGTTCTCGCCCCACTCGCCCCAGTCGTCGTCCTCGTTGTGGTCGTCGTCCTGGCCATGGTCGTCGCGGCCGTGGTCGTCGTCGTGACGGTCCGGCTTGTGGACGGAGCGGCCGGGAGGGCCTTCCGGACCACGCGGGCCCTGGGGACCACGCGGGCCTACGCGGTGGTGGTGGCCGTGGTCGTGGTCGTCGTGGTCGTGACCGCCGCCCCACCAGCCGCCCCAGCGCGGGCCCCACCAGCGAGGACCGCAGTGTCGCCAGCCGCAGCCGCCCCGGAGGACCGGCTTCTCATCGGCTGGGCTCTGATACGACGCCGTGCCGGCCGTGCTGGCCTGGGCGGCCGGCATCTGGCCGCCACCCAGCAGCAGGCACGCGCTCGTGGCGAGCACGGCCGCCGGCTTCTTCATCATTGATTTCATCGCGCTTTCCGTTCAGAAGTTTCCAGAACCGCCGCGGGACTTCTCGACTGCCGTCGGTCTCCGGCATGAGCAGTCTTACCCGCGCATTGAGTTCGGAGTTCTGACAAGACAGGCATGAGCTGCTAAAGCTTGACCAGATTTACCAGGCCCTTAGAGCCGACTTGTCCAGTTTTATTGCGACAAGAAGTGGTGGTGTCGCTTTACTGTGACTCGATCATTCCCTAGCAGTGTCGCCCCGAAAATGCGGCGCTGCCGGGAAGATGCGCTCCGGGCGGCCGGCGCCGCGGGCACGGGGGTGCCGGTTTGGCCGGACGTCCGCTATCGTCACTGTCGTACTCGGACTAGACAGTGAGGTTGAGCGTGACGGAACGTGTGGACGTACGGCTGGAACCGCTGACCGGCGAGCAGGCGCTCGCGCGCCGGGCGGAGCTGATCGACCTCTACCGCGAGGTGTTCACCGGGCCGCCGTGGAACGAGGGGGAGGGCGAGGTCGCCGAGTTCGGCGTCCGGTTCGCCGCCGACGCGGCCCGGCCCGGCTTCCGCGTGGTGCTGGCCGTCGACGGCGCGGGTCCGTGCGGGTTCGGGACGGCCTGGCCGACCGCGACCCCGCTGCCGCGCACCCGCAGTTACGGCAAGGTGCTCGCGGCGCTCGGCTCGGACGGGGTGTCCCGGATGCTGGCCGGCGCCCTCCAGGTTGACGAGCTGGCGGTCGCGCCGCGCGCCCGCGGCCGGGGTCTGGCCGGGCGCATTCTGCACCTTCTGTGCGGCGAAAACCGAAGCTGGCTACTGACCTCCGTGAACGCCCCCGACGCCATTCGCCTGTACGAACGCCTGGGGTGGCAACGGGCGGGCGAGAACGAGGGAATTGTCGTATTCATCAAGCCCGAGTAACCACGAACTTTCACGCAATCTCTAGACTAGTACCGATATCCAGAACAAATCCCCACGAATATCGAATAAGCCAGACATCACCTCCCAGGAAACTTGCAGGACAAACCACCCAGGCTAAAGACATAACCGCCAAATGCCCCCGTGCTGCTCCCGCCGTGCCGCGCTGCCCACGCTGCGCCCCAGTGAGCTGGGTCCCAGCGCTGCGCGCCAGCGGGCTGGGCCCCGTGCTGCCCCTCATCGTGCTGCGCGCCTGCCCCCCCGCTGCCCCGCCGTCGCCCCTGCCGTCGCTGTGAGGGGATTTGCGTTTGAGTGCGCTCGAAGTTCTACCGTTTCGGACATGACGAACGTTGCTGAAGGATCTGACCGTGAACAGCGCTACGAGCACGGCCTGGAGGTGCTGCGGAAGGTCGACGGCGAGGCCGGGCAGCGGGTCGTGGACGCCCTTGCCGACATCTCGCCCGAGCTGGCCCACCAGGTGGTCGCCTGGGCCTTCGGTGAGATCTACGACCGCCCCGGCCTGGCCCCCCGCGACCGCCAGTTGGTGACCCTGGGCGCGCTCACCGCGCTCGGCGGCTGCGAACCCCAGCTCGACGTGCACATCAACGCCGCCCTGAACGTCGGCCTGACGCCCGATGAGATCACGGAGTCCCTGTTGCACTCGGCCGTCTACTGCGGCATGCCACGTGCGCTCAACGCGACCTTCGTCGCCAAGAAGGTCTTCGCCGAACGCGGCCTGCTCCCCGCACCGGACGGCACGGCCTGACCCCAGGCTCCCGCGCGCCCCGATCCGGCCGGTGACAGCGGGCTGCCCGCCCGGTCCGGCCCGATCCGGCCGGGACAGGGGGCTGCCTCCCGAGCGCCCGGTCTGTCATGATCGACGGGGATGAGCGTGCAGGCGTTACAGGCGACGGACCCACCCGAGATCGGCGGCCACCGGCTGCTCGGGCGCCTCGGCGCGGGCGGCATGGGCGTGGTGTACCTGGCCAGGAGCCGCCGCCTGGGCCTGGTGGCCATCAAGGTCATCAAGCACGACCCGGCCGACCCCGAGGCCATGGAACGTTTCCGCCGCGAGGCCGCCACCCTGCGCGGCCTGCGCAGCCCGTACGTGGCGCCACTGGTGGACGCCCGGGTGACGGCGCCCCCGTACTGGCTGGCGACGGCGTACGTCCGGGGGCCGACGTTGTTGCGGGCGGTGGCGGAACGGGGGCCGTTGCCGCCGGAGCTGTGCCGTCGGCTGCTCGCCGGGCTGGCCGCCGCCCTGGCCGACGTGCACCGGCACGGCGTGCAGCACCGCGACCTCAAGCCGCACAACGTCATCCTGTCGCCGCAGGGCCCGCGGCTGATCGACTTCGGCATCGCGCGGGCCCCCGGCCAGAGCACGATCACGACGTCGGGGGAGATCGTCGGCACCCCCGGCTACATCGCTCCCGAGGCCGTACGCCAGGAGCCGGTCACGGCGGCGGCGGACGTCTTCGCGCTGGCCGGCACGATCGCCTACGCCGCCACCGGCCGTCCGCCGTTCGGGCGCGGCGAGCCGATGGCGGTGCTCTACAGCAGCCTGAACGCCGACATCGACGTGGACGGCGTCGAGCCCGCGCTCGCCGAGCTGATCCGCTCGTGCGCCGCGCGCGACCCGGCGGAGCGGATCACGTCCGACCGTGCGGCGGCGCTCGCCGGGAGCGCCGCGGACCCGCTGTCCTGGGCCTCGGACGCGGACTACCAGGCCCTCGTCGCCGTGACCGGCCCCACCGAGGACAACCCGGCCGAGGACAACCCGGCTGAAGGCAACCCCGCCAAGAGCGACCCGTCCAAGGGCGACCCGTCCAAGGGCGACCCAGCCAAGAGCGACCCGTCCGAGGGCGACCCAGCCGACGACGGCGCCACCGGGACGACCCGGCCCGCGCGGACGTCCTGGCCGGGCCGGGCGCTGGCGGCTGGAGCCGTCCTGCTGGCCCTGGGCGCGACGGCCGCCGTCCTGTTCCCCCGGCTCACCACGCCCACGACGGCCCCCGCGACCGGCCCCACGACGGGCCCCACGACGGCCCCCACGACGGGCGGCCCCGCGGCCGTCCGGGCGACCGTGGCGGACGATCCCGGAACCGCGGTGGTCACCCAGCCGCCACCCGGCCCCACCCCCACGACCCCTGTCCGGTGGCAGGCCGTGCACGGCCCCCGGTGCGTGGCCGAGTGGTTCTACGCCGACCCCGCCTGGCGTCCCGTCACCGGCGGCTGGAAGGGCGACGGCTGCGCGGGCGCGGCGCTGGCGCTGCGCGTCGGGAACGAACCGGCCCACTTCAACCAGGTGGTCAACTGGTACTTCGACACCCGCGGCGGCGCCCGCTGCACGATCGACGTGCACATCCCCGACGACCCCCGCTCGACCGGCCTGGCCTTCTACTACCTGGACGACAACGACACGAACCCGCCGCACCTCGGCCCGCCGGTGACCGTGGACCAGCGCGCCTTCCGGGGACGCTGGGCCCCGCTCGGCACCTGGCGGGTGCCCGCCCCGGGCCGGCTCACCGTCCTGGTCGGCAACCAGCCCGTCACGGCCGACGACACCCACGAGGTGACGGTCTCCGCAGCCCGCGCCCGTTGCCACTGGTGACCCGGCGGCGCGGGCTGACGGGTCAGCGCAGGGTTCTGCCCAGGGTGCCCTGTTCGGGGTAGGAGTACCGGACGCGCAGCACGAGCTTGGCCTTGCGCGGCTGGCTGCCGGCGTAGGCCAGCAGGCCCGAGAAGAAGTCGAGGCCGTCGGCGTTCACCCCGACCTCGACGCAGCCGTGGCTGTACCCCTTGTGCGAGTTGTGCAGGTAGAAGCCGCCACGCCCGTACATGTTCCCCTGGATCGGGGTGAGCCGGACGCGGAAGGTGCCCCAGTCGGGGAAGACCGGGCCGTTGCCGCCCACGGGCAGGAACTGGATGCCCTCACCGGGGTTGGAGACGGCCTTGTCGCCCCGCTGGTTCGCCGCCTCGACGGAGTTCTGCCGGGGATCGACGTGGGTGAAGAACGTGTACAGGCCCTCCGGCAGCGGGCCGTGGTCCTTGCTGTTCTGCATGGCGCCGATCTGGTGTCCCACCAGGCCGGACGTGGCCGCGTACAGCAGCGTGCCGGAGCCCTGGAGGGAGGCGGGCATGGATCTGCGCCAGTACAGGAACTTGCCGGTGTAGACCAGGTCGGCCTGGTCGTCGGTGGGGTCGCGGACGTCGAGGTCGAACCGGCCGAGCGTGCGCAGGGCGCCCGTCCGGGGCACTTCGATGGCCTCGAACCGGCCCGATCCGGGCGTCCTGCCGGTCAGCGCGAACACCCGGTAGGAGCCCTGCGGGCCGTAGGAGGCCCGGGTCTCCTCCAGGAACACCAGGCCGGCGGTGTGGTGGAAGAGCACGGCGTGCACGTTGTCGTCGGGCTGCTCGCCCTTCCACATCATCGGCCGGGTCTCCTCGCCGACGGTGAGGGAGATCCGGGAGACCCGGTCGTTCTGGCTTGTCTGGAAGCAGAAGTACGTCATCGGGCCGTCCGCCGCCCTACGAGATCGTCGCGAGGTTGGACGTCAGCGCGATGTCCGTGCCGGACGACGGCGTGTACTCGTGCCACTCGGCGATGAGCGCCCCCTTCTCACCCGGTTGCAGGATCGGCACGGGAGCCTGCGTGCCGCGGTGGGCGAAGCTCAGGCGCTCGACCGTGAGGTGGGTGGAGTCCGGGATGGCGACGACGAGCTGGGCCTCCTGGACGCGGCGGTCGTCCTCGGCGTCCAGCACGACCGGCAGCCCGACGACGAACGCCGAGCTGTTGCCGACCTTGATGTTCACCGGGTTCGGGCTCGGCGCCAGGTCGGATGAGGACGTGGTGAAGGCGGCGTCCTGGAGCCGGGCGGCCGCCCGTTCGGGGTTGGCGGGCGGGATGCCGGGATAGTTGCGGTCGTCGTAGGCCGCGATCTCCTGCGCGATCGTCAGGTACGCCGCCGGGACCGGCGCGCCGACCGCGCCCCCCTCGGCGAAGCGCATCCACTCCTCCTCCCAGCCCTTGCGCACGGTCAGGACGATCCGCGCGCTGCCGGCCCGCAGGAACGCCTGCCTGGTCGGGTCCGGGTGCCGCAGCTGCCGGATGAACGGCCAGCTCGGCGGGACGTCCCAGAAGTAGGAGTAGAGGAACGTCACCACGTTCTCCCACTCGATCGCCTGGTTGATGAAGCGCACCAGGTCCTCGTGCCGCCGCAGCAGCGTCCACTGCTCGGCGCTGAGCCCGAGGCTCGGCCCGTCGAAGCCGATGCCGTGCTGGAGGTCGACGTGCGCGGCCAGGAAGGCGGCCAGGACGTCGGCGGGCATGAAGTCGAAGTCGCTGCCGAGGACGAACCGCAGGACGCACTTCATGATCTCGTCGCTCTCCTCGCGCCGCAGCGTCAGGGTGTCGACGTTCGCCAGCTTGTCCTCGATGGCCGCGATGCGCGCGGCGATGTCCTCCTGCTCGGCGAAGTACCTGGTCTGGGCGGCGTTGTAGAGCGTGTTCCAGACGTCGGTGCGCCACTGCTCGACGGCCTCGTCCGTGAGGTCGAGCCGCACGGCGAGCCCGACGAACACCCGCTCGGAGTGGTGGAAGAAGAACGTGATCTTGTGGCGGCCGGTGAAGCCGCGCATGTAGGGCGTGGCGCCGTCGAAGGACATGATCCGGTGGTCGCGGATGATGAGCGCGTCCGACAGGTTGCGCCACGTCGGCTCCGAACGGGCCCCGATGACGTCGAAGTTCATCTTGTCGTCGGAGTCGTCCTTGCCGACCTGGGCGTCCAGCATGATCTCCCGGATGTGCGTGCCGCCGGGCACGTCGAACTCCAGGTCCAGGAACCACCAGTTCCCGTCGGTGTTGACGTGCGAGCTGACGGTCAGCGGCGTCGGCTCCTCGGGGTGCGGCCGGACGGTCACGCCGTGCCGGTCGGCCAGCCACTGGTACTTCGGGACGCCGGTCGGTGACGGGTGGCCGTCCTGGTCGACGAGCTCCGTGGTGATGTCGGCGTGCTTGACCGGGAACTCGAAGGGGCCCTGCCGCGAGCGCAGCAGTTCGAGCTCCGCGTACGCCCGCCGCATCGACGCCCCCGGCTCGGGGACCGCGATGTCGTACGTCAGGCGCAGCCCGTACCGGTAGAGCCTGACCCGCCACTTGCGCATCAGGCTGAAGTAGTCGATCCGGACGGGGTCGTTGCCGGTGTTCCTCAGCACCCGGGTCGAGGTCTCCTCCGACCCCGTCACGGTGGTGGTGGAGATGGTCACCTTGTGCTCGCGGCGGGAGCGCGAGGACGCCTTCTGCGTGGTGGCGCGGGCGTGCTTGATGCTCTCGGCGGCCGAGGCCGACTCCGAGCCCTGCGCGGTGAACCCGGTGGTGCTCGAACCGGAGATGATCGGGATGCCGCCCTGGACCGTCCCGGTGATGTTGAACTGGTTGGAGTGCTGGCTCTGCGACGACGTCGACTGCGACAGGTCGGTGTTGTCGGTCACGCCCGTCTCGCTGACCTCCTCCAGCGAGTCGGTGACGATGGTGGTGAACTCCTTCGAGGTGACCGACCACTCCTTGTGCGTGACCGCGGTCACCTCACCGGGCGCGAGCGGGATGGTCGAGACGAGCTCACCGCGCTGGATCCCGACCGGGACCATCTCGATGCGTTCCAGGTTGAGCATGCCGATGGGCGGCGCCGCGGTGTTGACCGCCAGGCCGCGCAGGGCCACCGCGGCGGTGTTGAGCGCCTGCGCGGCCCGGCCGGCCGCCTCCCGGGCGCCCGCGCCCTCCGCCTCGCGCAGGCGTTGTGCGCGCAGCTCGACGAGCGTCCCGGCGAACAGCGCCAGCTCGGCGGCCGGCACCCGCGCCAGCGCGGCGGGGTCGGGGCGCAGCGCCGCGACGGGCTGCTCCTCGAAGCGCCTGAGCAGGTCGAACGCCTCGCCGGAGACGCCTTCGGTGGCGTTCCCGGCCCGGAGGCGGTCACGGACCGCGTCGGTGTCGCCGGGGGCCAGCGCGAGCTGCCGGACCGCCCCCAGCTTGACGATGCCGCCGCCCGCGCCGTCATGCGGGTCGTCGTGCGCGCCGGGCACCCGCAGCGGGACGAGCGTGCCCTTCAGCACCTCCCGCGCCGAGTTGTCCAGCACCGGCGCGGCCGGCGGGGACGGCGGCCCCGCGGCCGCCGCGCTGTGGATGTCTGCCATGGTCGTCCCCCCTCGTGGATGAGCAGCTGTGCCGCCATGGTGCGGGCGGGCGGCGGGGGAGGGCATGAGTAGGGGCTACTCAGAAAAAGGCGGCCCGCGCCTCCGCCGAGATGGCCGTCGGAGGCGCGGGCCGTGCACCGGATCTTGTCAGGTGCGGCGCGCGCGCAGCAGGCGAATGGTGATCGCCGCGCCGAGCAGGACCACGGCGCCCACGACCCAGGGCAAGGGGGTGCTCCCCGGGCCGGGGACGCCGTAGCCGCCCGCGTAGCCGTCCCTGGCGTAGGAGCTGCCGGGGAGCTTGGCGGCGTAGCGCTGTTGCGCCAGCCGCCGGTAGTCGGCCACGGGGACGCCCGCCCGGCCCACCGACTGCGCTGCCTCGTCGTTGAGCGGCACGACCGTGCCGTCGCGCAGGGCGTACCAGGCGTTGAGCTGCGGCTCGCGGAACACGGTGCCGGTCTGGCCCGCGTACCGCTGTTCGTCGCCGCCGCTGGCGATGTTGCTGACCACCCACGTCCCCCGGCGGTCGCGGGTGGTCCAGACGGAGGCGGTCTGCCCGTCCGGCGCGGTGGCCCCGGTGGCGAGGAAGGCGAAGCGGGCGATCTCCGCCGACCGTCCGGCCACGAAGTCCGGGTTGAGGTCGTTGACGGCGACCGTGGGCCCGTCGACCCGCGCCGCCACCGGCGCCAGGCTGGTCTGCCTGCCCTGGCCGGCGAAGAAGCGGCCGACCGTGTCGCCGGCGCCCGCGGCGGCGGCCCTGGCGGCGGCGATGTCGGCCTGGGTGGGCGCGCCGGGGTCGGCCAGCGCCGGGCTCGGGACCCACAGGAACAGCGCGGTCAGGGCCGCGACCGCTGCGAAGAGCTTCATGTCGATGGCCTCCTTCACGCGCCGATGTAGTCGAGCGAGTGGGTCCAGAAGAACGAGGAGTTCGAGACGTAGTAGTTGTAGGTGGACCAGTTGTAGCGGGTGCTGGACGGCCACGGGTTGCTCCAGTACACGTACGACGAGCTCTGGTCGTAGCCGTAGATGACCTCCATGTGGCCGCCGCCGCTGGTCCACTGGATGCGGGCCATGATCGGGCGGTTGGCGTCGATCTCCCGGACGATGGCGGCGTAGGTCAGGTAGTCGTAGACGTACACGCCGGGGTTGATGCCGATCTGGCGGAAGGCGGTCTGGTCGTTGCCGAGGGTGGCCTGGTTGTTCGGGCAGCTGGTGTTGACGCCGCGGTTGAAGGCCAGGTTGCAGAACTGGTTCTGGCTGTAGGAGTACCCGTAGTAGGCGGCGACGGAGTTGCCCGTCGCGGCCCAGCACCAGTTGGAGTACTGCTGCGACTGCTGGGTGAAGTTCAGCTTGTACCAGGTCGCGGCCTCGGCCGGGGGGCTGCTCGCGATCCAGGTGGCCGCCGCTAGGGCGAGGGCCACGGCCAGGCGGAACATAGGCGCTCCTTCTGCTGGGGGGTGCTGCGAAGGATGTTCGACCTGCGGAGATGGCCGTACAAGGGGGAGCGGATTTCCCTGACAGATCACTGTGGAAGGTGACATTTCATGACGTTCATGAAGTGATGACGAATCTGTGGAAATCTGTGAACATTCACAACGTGGCGGATGAGCTCCAGGCCGCGCTGCGCGCCGGCCCCTTTCACGTCGCCCTGCGGGCCGCGGTCGGAGCGCGGGGGCTGACCCTCGAACGGCTGCGCCACCGGCTGGCGCAGCGCGGCCTCCACGTCGGGGTGAGCACGCTGAGCTACTGGCAGCAGGGCCTGCGCCGGCCTGAGCGCGAGGAGTCGTTGCGGGCCGTGGGCGCCCTGGAGGAGATCCTCGACCTGCCGCCGCGCTCGCTGATCGGGCTGCTCGGGCCGCCGAAGCCGCGCGGCCGCGCGCCCGGGGTGGCGTACTCGACCCTGTTCCGGCCCGCGCAGGTGGTCTCCGCCATGCTGGACGAGCTGGACGCGGTGGCCGACGACCGCCGCCTGCACATCGCCGTGATGTACGAGTCGCTGCGCATCGGCCCCGACCGCAGCCTCACCACCCGCGAGACCACGCAGGTGGTGCAGGCCCACGAGGAGGGCGCCGACCGCTACATCATGATCTACCGCGGCGACGCCGGCTGCGACGTGGACCGGGTCGCCGTCACCGCGCTGGAGGACTGCCGCGTCGGCCGCGTCACCAGGGACCGCGAGACCGCCACGGTGGTCGCCGAGCTGCTGTTCGACCGGTCGCTGCGGGTCGGCGACACCCACGTGCTGCGGTACGAGATCGCCGACCTCAGCGGCGCCGAGTCCTGCTTCTACGAGCGCGGCTTCCGCTTCCCGGCCGGCCAGTACGTGCTGCGCGTCGCCTTCGACCCGGTCGAGCTGCCGGTGCGCATCCACCGCTTCGCCCGCCGCGGTCCGGGCGGCGGCGAGCTGACCGCCTCCGAGCTGACGCTGAACGCCCAGCACGCCGTCCACCTGATGGCCGCCGCCCTCCAGCCGGGCCTGGTCGGCATCCGGTGGGCCTGGCCCTGACCGGCGCGTCGCTGTCACACTCCGGGCCGCTGCCGCGTCCTGTCGCCGACAATGACGATGAACGGAGAGGCGATGACCATGAGAGCGATACGCGTTCACCGGCCCGGCGGCGACCTGGTCCTGGAGGACGTGCCCGTGCCGCGCCCGGCGACCGGCGACGTGGTGGTGCGCGTGCACGCGGCCGGTTTCGTCCCCGACGAGCTGGACTGGCCGGGCACCTGGACCGACCGGGCCGGACGGGACCGCGCGCCGTCCGTGCCCGCCCATGAGGTGGCCGGCGTGGTGTCCGAGGTCGCCTACGGCACCACCGGCCTGTCCGTGGGCGACCGCGTCTTCGGCCTGACCGACTGGCACCGCGACGGCGGCGCGGCGGAGTACGTCGCGGTCGAGGCGCGCGACCTGGCCCCGATCCCGGCCAACGTCACCTTCACCGAGGCGGCGGCGCTGCCCCTGGCCGGGCTGACCGCCTGGCAGGGCCTGTTCACGCACGGCGGCCTGGAGGCGGGCCGGACGGTCGTCGTCCACGGCGCGGGCGGCGGCACGGGCACGCTCGCCGTCCAGCTCGCCCGCCGGGCCGGCGCGCACGTCATCGCCACCGGACGGGGGAGGGTCGCGGGCCTGGCGGTGGAGCTGGGGGCGCACGAGTTCGTCGACCTGGAGCGGCAACCGTTCGAGGAGGCGGTCGAGCCGGTGGACCTGATCTTCGACACGATCGGCGGCGACCTGCTCGCCCGCTCGGCGGCCAAGGTGAGGCCGGGCGGCGCGCTGGTCTCGATCACCGCGCCGCCGCCGGTGGCGCCCGAGGGCGGGCGGGCGGTGTTCTTCATCGTCGAGCCCGACCGCGCCCAGCTGGCCGAGCTGGCCGCGCGGGCCGGGGCGGGGCTGCTGCGCGCCCACGTCGGCGCGGTGTACCCGCTGGCCGAGACCGGCCGGGCGTTCCGTGACAAGCGCGGCGGCGTGCCGGGGAAGGCCGTGATCGAAGTCTGACGACCGGGGCACATGTATGGATATTTCGGCCTATTGAGGAAACCTTGACCGGCCTGCCGTATGACCGTCCGGGCCACGGGCACGCGCAGTTACGGAGCCAAGCGACCCGCTGACTCCGCGTATCGAAGAAAGGAACCGTCATGGCGCAGAGCAAGGCCCGCAAGACGAAGACGGGCGACAAGGACAAGGACAAGAGCCGGAGCTCCTCGACCCAGAGCCGCACCGGCGCCGACAAGAAGTCCTCCGGCAACAAGTCCCAGGAGAGCAAGAACCTCCCGGGGCACCACAGCTGAGCCTGAGCGGCACGACGGCGTGACACCCGGCCTGCGGGCCGCGGGTCACGCCGTCTCTCTTGTCGGGGTTGTTCCTGTCTGTGGGCAGATGACCAGAATGAGGAGACAGTTCCTCGTCCCTTCAGTCTCTCCATGCACAACGTTCACCCACGCGCTCCAACGTGTCCGCTCGAAGGGCACGCCGCCTCATCGGCTGCCCGTGAACGTCATGGAAGGACCCGATGCAGCCGATGGCAGCACGACAGTTATCAGGCGGTTCGAGGACCAGGGGACGGCTCGCCGTCACCACCGCGCTCGCGGCGGTGCTGGTGGGCGGCCTCGTGACGGCGGCGTACGCCGACCCGGGTGAGCAGGGCCGCGGCCGGCCGACCCCCACCCCCACGAGCACCCCCGCCCCGCCCGCCCTCACCCCCGCCACCGGCTCCTACCTGGAGGGCACCGCGAAGGTCGCCGCCGTCCCGGTCACGGCCGGTGACAGCGTCACGAAGCTCGACCTCGACGGCACCCCCGTCACCGCCACCGCGACGGTGGGCGTCTCCAAGCTGGCCTTCGACGTCGGCTCGAACTCCACCGAGGCGCAGTACCACAGCTACGTGCAGGTCAACGGCGCCTACAAGGCCGAGATCGGCAACTTCGCCAGCCAGCGGGCCACCATCGAGATCCCGAACGAGCACCTGGTCAAGGGCGAGAACACGATCGAGATCGTGGTCGGCACGATCCAGTCGTCCTGCGGGCAGAACTACGACGACTTCGTGCTCTCGGACGTGGGCCTCGAACTGCTCGGCGAGGTGGCCGACGGCGAGGACAACCCGTACACGCTCAACTTCGGCGACGGCAACTGCGGCAGCAACACCACGCTGCTCAAGCGCGCCACGCTCAAGTTCTTCACCCAGTCCGACCCGCGGGGCACGACCGGCCTCGCCGCCGACCTGGACACCACCGAGCTGACCAACGGCGAGCACGTCCTCAGCGCCGCCACCGCGGCGGGCGCGACCGTCCGGAACACCGTGACGGTGAACAACGCCCCGGCCGGCGCGCCGCGGCTGCTGCCCACCGACGGCACCCTCGTGGCCGGCGTCAAGACGGTGAACGCGACCGTCCCGGCGGCCGGCGCGGGCGGCGTCGAGTCGCTGACCGTGGACGGCGGCAAGCCGGTCACCAGGGCCACGCTCGGCAACGGCGCCGCCATGCTCGCCTTCGACGTCGGCGCGGACTCGATCGACGACAAGTACGACGACTTCCTGCTGGTCAACGGCAAGCGCATCGACCTCGGCGGCACCTATGCGAGCCGGCGCGTGACCGTCGCGGTCCCGGCCAGGTTCCTGACGCCGGGCGAGAACACGATCAAGGTCGTCACCGGCGACTACAAGGACGCCTGCGGCGTCAACCGCGACGACTTCACGATCGCGAACCTCGCCCTGACCCTCGACGGCGCCACGGTGACCGGGAAGGACGTCAAGCCCTCGTACGCGCTGGGCGACGGCGACTGCGGCAGCGACCAGGCCCTCCCGCGCGAGGCCGAGCTGCGCTACACGATCGACGCCCCCGCCGTGCACGTCACCGAGACGCTCGGCGCGGGCCAGGCGACGCTCGGCTTCACCGTGGGCAGCAACTCGATCGAGGCCCGATACCAGAACTTCGTGCTGGTCAACGGCCAGAAGGTGGTGCTCGACGGCGACTTCGCAAGCCGCCGGGTGGACCTGCCGATCCCCAACGAGTACCTCGTGCCCGGCTGGAACACGATCGACTTCGTGGCCGGCACGTACCCGACGTCGTGCGGCGCCAACCGGGACGACTTCGCGATCTCGAACATCGTCCTCACCCCGGCGCAGGGCACCGCGGCCGGTCAGATGGTCAAGCCGTCGTACAGCATGGGCGACGGCAACTGCGGCGACACGGCGAACCCGCTGACCGAGATCGACCTGGAGTTCCTGGTGGACGCCCCGGCTCGCGGCCTGCGCGCCGACCTGGACACCACCGCGATCAAGGACGGCCGGCACACCCTGGCGGCCAGGTCCACCTCCGGCCAGGCCGCCGAACGCGTCCTGATCACCGACAACTCCGCGCCGAAGGTCGCGCGCAGCGTCCCCGCCGCGGACGAGAAGATCACCGCGACGGTCGTCCTGGACGTCAAGCTCGAAGACGCCTCCGGCGTCGTGTCCGGGCCGGACGTCAAGCTCGACGGCCAGGCCGTGGAGCTGGGCGCCCGGATCGGCCCCGGGCTCAAGGCGGGCCGGCACACGCTGTCGGTCACCGGCGCCGACGGGCTCGGCAACACCGCGGCCCGGGAGATCGTCTTCGAGTCGGCCGGCATCCCGGACGCCCCCGCCGAGCTCACCCCGGCCTCCGGGGCGGCCGACGTGACCGACCCCGTCACGCTGTCGGCCAAGGTCGGCGAGCCCGGCGGCGGCCCGGTGACGGCCACCTTCTCCGAGGCCAGGATTCTCACCCCGGACGAGGCGTACCAGGGCACGGCCACGACGCTGCCCACGACGCTCAAGGTGCCGGGCGAGCAGCGGATCAGGGCCGACGGGCTCGAACCCGGCGACGGCCGCACGCTCGACGCCCCCACCGGCCGCGACCTCGTCTACCAGCGCTTCGACGTCAAGGTGCAGGGCCACGTGGACGCGCCCGTGCTGCGCTGGGAGGGCGTCGTCGACCCCGAGCGGCTGGCCTCGCTGCGGGCCTGGAACACCGAGGCCAAGGCGTGGGACCTGCTGACCAGCGCCCGCGGCGGGGCCGACGGCAGGACCGTCCTGACCGCCGTCGTCGGCCCCGAGCACGTGGACCGGCAGCAGGTGCACGTCATGGTGACCGGCGAGGACCCGTTCGCCGACGACATCGACCCAGGCGACCCGAACGGCTTCGCCGACCCCGCCACGTACGACTTCTCGATCGTGCACTTCACCGACACCCAGTACATCTCCGAGGGCGCGGTGGAGCAGGAGACCCCGCAGGAGCGCGCGGTGTGGGAGTCGGCCTACGCCGGCATCGTCAACTGGATCACCGCCAACAAGGACCAGCGCAAGATCTCCTACGTCGCCCACACCGGCGACATCATCGAGAACAACATCCGCAAGCCCGCCGACGAGGCCACGCAGCGCGAGGTCGTCGGCGAGTTCGAGGTGTCGTCGAAGCAGCAGCGTGTGCTGGACCAGGCGAACATCCCGAACGGCGTCATCGCCGGCAACCACGACAACCAGTCGGGCACCGAGGACGGCCCCGGAGCGATCTACAACAAGTACTACGGCCCGTCCCGCTACCAGGACGCCTCCCAGGGCTGGCGGCACGCGAAGTACGGCGGCCCGTGGAAGGAGGGCGACAACCAGAACCACTACGACCTGTTCTCCGCGGGCGGCCTGGACTTCGTAGTCGTCGGCCTGTCGTACGGCGTGACCAGGGAGGAGGCCGAGTGGGCCGACTCGGTCTTCAAGAAGTTCCCGGGCCGCAACGGCATCCTGCTCTCGCACGACTACCTCGTGCCGAGCACCAACCCCGACGGCCGCGGCGCCGCCTTCTCCGCCCCCGACGGCTCGATGCTCTACAAGACGGTGGTGGAGAAGAACCCGAACGTCTTCCTCATCCTGGCCGGTCACGAGCACGGCGTGGGCACCAACGTGAAGCCGAAGGTCGGCCAGGTCGGCAACGGCGTGGTCGAGCTGCTGGCCGACTACCAGTTCTACACGGTCTCGGCCGACCGGCTCGGGCTCACCGAGGTCGGCGGCTACAAGCCGGAGGACCAGCTCCAGTTCGGGGCCAGCTACTTCCGGCTGCTGCAGTTCGACGTCAAGCGGGCCGAGCTGAGCGTGGACACCTACTCGCCGCTGCTCGGCGACTTCGGCGCCGGCGAGTTCGACCCGCTGCGCCGCTACGACGGGCGCGAGGACAACATGGTCCTGCCCGTCGACCTCACCACCCGGACGACGAGCCTCAGGACCGACTCCCTGGCGCTCTACAAGCCGACGAAGATCATCGGCAGGAGCACCGCGGCCTCGGGCCAGGTCGCCTCGGTGACGTGGCAGCACCTCAAGGACGACACGGCCTACGCCTGGTTCGTCACGGCCCGTTCCACGGGCGGCGGCGTCACCGCGTCCGAGCCCAGCGTCTTCGTCACCAAGGACGAGCACGGCCGTCCCGGCAAGTGGGACAAGGACTCGCCCATGTACCGCTGGTTCACCCGCTGATCCGCCCCCCTCGCCGCCCCGGGCCCGCGCCCGGGGCGGCGCCCTTCCCCCCGACCCTGGAGACCCGAGACATGCCTCGCTGGCGCTGGCCGTACGCCGTCGTCCTGGCCGTCATCCTCTGCGCGGCGCTGGCCGACCTGCTGCATCCCGCCCCCGCGGCGGCGCACGACGCGACCACGAAGGCCCACGCCGAGGTGACCGGCACGGCCACCGACGTCAGGGTCGTGCTCGACCTGGAGTACGACCTGCTGATGAAGTCCGCCTGGCTCTACGCCGAGGCGTACGAGGCCGAGGAGCGGGCCGAGCAGCTGCGGCAGCTCGCGGTCAACCGCGACGCCGTGTTCGGCTACGTCACCCGCCGCTTCGCCGTCGCCCGCGCCGGCCGGCCGTGCGTCCCCCGGCAGGTGGGCGGGGCGGACGTGCACCCGCGCGGCAAGGCCGCCTTCGCCACGCTGACCCTCGCCTACGCCTGCCCGGCGGTGGACGGGGGCGAGCACACGATCTCCAGTGCCCTGTTCCCCGACGCCGAGACGTTCGTCCACAGCACCCAGACGCTCCTGCGCTACGACCTCGCCGGCGAGCGGGGCTCGGCCGTCCTGACCGCCGCGAGCCCGACCCTGCGCCTGGCCGAACGGGCGGCGGCCGGCCAGATCGGGGAGTTCTTCCTGCTCGGCGTCGAGCACCTCGTGCTCGGGCTGGACCACGTCTTCTTCCTGCTCACCCTGATCATCGGCGCCCGCGGCGCGCGTGACGTCGTGGTCACCGCCTCGGCCTTCACGCTCGCCCACAGCATCACGTTCCTGCTGGCCGCCATGGGCGTGGTGGCCGTGCCTTCGGCGGTGGTCGAGCCGGTGATCGCCGCCTCGATCGTGGTCGTCGCGCTGGCGAACCTGCTGGGCCGCGACCGGCCGGGCGCCTGGCGGCTGCCCGTCGTCTTCGCCTTCGGCCTGATGCACGGGCTGGGGTTCGCGGGCGCGCTCGACATCCGCGAGAGCGGGTCGTGGGAGCTGCTGCTGTCGCTGCTGAGCTTCAACGTCGGGATCGAGGTGACCCAGCTCGCGATCATCGCGGTGCTCTTCCCGCTGCTGGTGCTGCTGCGCCGGACGGCCGCGGCCCGCTGGACGGTGGCCGCGGTGTCGCTGTCCATCGTGGCGGTCAGCCTGTACTGGTTCCTCGACCGGATCCCGCTCCCGCTCTGAGCGCCCACAGCCGGCCGGCTCCCCAGGCGAGCAGGGCCAGCACGCCGGCCAGCAGGTATTCGATGGCCGGGATCCTGATCGCCTCGTTCGTCCCGGCCAGGTCACCGCGCAGGGCGTACACGGCGAGCAGGGCCGCCGCGTAGCAGCCGGTCAGCGCCCAGCGGGTGGCGCGGGACAGGCCCAGGCCGTGCATCTGGGTGATCACGAAGACGCCGAGGAAGCCGAACAGGAACATCGGCCACAATCCGTCCGGGCCCGAGGTCATGACGGCCACCAGGGTGCCGTGGACGACGACGGCCAGCTCCAGCGTCACCGTCCAGTAGCGGTTGGTGTGCGCCCTGGTGAGGAAGAGGCTGCCCTGGAGCAGCAGCAGGAACATGTAGAAGAAGCCGATCAGGTGGCCGGGCGTGGACTCGGCCGGGTGGTACCAGAAGGTGTAGACCGCCGCCCAGCTGAACAGGTAGCCGTGGTACCGGCGGGCGAAGTCGACGATCTCCCGCCTGATGGGCGCGGGCCGGCCGAGGAACAGGCCGCGCCGCCGGTTCTCCATGATCAGGACGACGACCAGCAGGAGGACGACCGAGCCCTGGGAGCTGTAGATCGACACGTCCTGGGCCAGGCCGTCGTAGAACAGGTGGGTCTGCACGGTGTGCAGGGCGACGAACCCGGCGTTCACCGCCAGCGCGACGACGTTGACCGGGTGGAGACCGGCGGAGTAGCGGCGGACCCGGGTCTGGGCGTGGTGGATGAGCCACCAGAACACGAGCTGGTGGGCGGCGTAACCGGCCCAGGCCGACAGCCTGGTCCACACGGTGGGCTCGGGCAGCTTCCAGTAGTACCAGGACGCGCCCTGGTCGGGCAGCAGCACGACGTCGTCCAGCCACCGGCCCAGGAACCAGATCAGCCCGGTCAGGACGGCGCTCGCGACCACCCCGGCGACGAGTACCGTCTCAGGACGGATCGCGGCTAACGTTTTCTTTCCACGATGGAATACTTCCACGATAGAAATATAAGGGGTGACATGACGGCCTATGACCTGATGGTCCTCATCCGCCGGCTCAACGTGGAGAGCGACCGGTTCGTGGAGGGCTTCGCGGTCGGGCACCGGCTGCACAGGACCGACATGAACGCCCTGGTGGTCATCCTCGACGCCCACCTCGCCGGCCGGCCGCTCTCGCCCGGCGGGCTCGGGGCCGCGCTGAACCTCTCCGCCCCCGCCACGACCGCCCTCCTCGGCAGGCTGGAGCAGGCCGGCCACGTCGTGCGGCGGCGCGACGAGGGCGACCGCCGCAAGGTCGAGGTCGTGCTGAACGAGCAGGCCGTCGAGCTGGCGGGCGCCTTCTTCGCGCCGCTCGTCCGGCGGCTCACCGCGGCGATCGACGCGTTCACCCCCGCGGAGCGCGAGGTCGTCGGCCGGTTCCTCGCGGACGCCATCGACGCGACCGTGGCGGCCAGGAAGGAGCACGAGGCGTGAGCGCGTCCCGGTCGATCGTGATCACCGGCGGCACCCGCGGCCTCGGGTTCGGCCTGGCCCGCTCGCTGACCGCCCTCGGCCACCGGGTCACCGTGTGCGGCACCGACCCGGACCGCGTGGCCGCGGCGGGGGCCGAGCTCGGCGTGCCGGCCGTCGTGGCCGACGTCGCCGACCGCGCCCGTCTCCAGGACCTCTGGGACGAGGCCGTACGGCGGCACGGCCGGGTGGACATCTGGGTCAACAACGCCGGGATCTCCCACGACCGCCTCCCGCTGTGGCGGCTGCCCGCCGCCGAGGCCCGCGCGGTGACCGAGGTCAACCTGCTGGGCACGGTCAACGGCTGCGCGGTGGCGGTGGCGGGCATGGCGGCGCAGGACGGCGGCGGCCACGTCTGGAACATGGAGGGGCTCGGCGGCGACGGCCGGACGGTGCCCGGACTCGCCGTCTACGGCGCCACCAAGCGGGCCGTGACGTACCTGACCAGGGCGCTGGCCAAGGAGGCCCCCGACGGGGTGACGGCGGGCCTGCTCAGCCCCGGCATGGTGGTCACCGACCTGCTGACGCACGGCTACTCGGCGGCCGAGCGGGAACGTTCTGCCCGCATCTTCGCGATCCTGGCCGACCCGGTGGAGACGGTGGCGCCATGGCTGGCCGAACGCCTGGTCAGCCGGGCACGGAACGGCGCCCACGTCCGCTGGCTCACCCCCGCCAAGATCGCCTACCGCTTCGCCACCCGCCGCCCCTGACGCGGCTCCGGTTCAGCCGTCCTGTCTGCGGACGAGGAAGCCGCCGCGGCCGTCGAACTCCACCGCGTACACCGCGTCGAAGCCGTCGGAGGCGCGGGGCCGGCGCAGCCGTCTGAGGGTGGCGAAGACGCCCACCTCGGGGACCCGGGCCCGGCCCGTCCGTTCGGCGTTGCGCTGGAGGGAGGCCTTGACGTTGGGCGGGAACCAGTAGGCCACCACCCGCGCGCCGTGCTCGCGGCCGGCCACGATGAGCGGCTGCCACTCCTCGGGCGAGGCGTTGGTGTTGTCCACGGCCACGTTCCGGTCCTCCTCCAGCGCCTCGCGGATCAGCCGGAGCTGGCGGTGCTGACGGCGGCGCGCGTTGGGGAAGTCGTCCTTGCTCACGTGCGCGTGCGTGGTGGCCAGGCAGCGCCGGTAGAAGGTGGACTTGCCGGAGGCCTGCAGGCCGATGAGCACGGCCACCTCCCGATCGATCATGGTTCCACCCTATTTGGTCCTGGACAGGCTAACGCCGTTAGCCTAGAGTTGGCTAACAGCGTTAGCTTCTTGAAGGAGGGCATCATGACCGCGGTGACCGTCAGGCGGGTGGCCGGCCGTTCCGGGTGGGCCGTGCTCGCCGCCTTCTGCCTCGCGTTCCTCGTCTTCGAGGTGGTCAAGCACGGGGGCGCCACGCCGGTCAGCTCGGCGTTGTTCGTGCTGGCTCCGTACGCGACCAGGCTCGGCGGCCCTGCGGTGCTGCACGGCCTCGCCCACCGTCCGTGGATCCCGCTGGCCGTGCTGGTCGGCTACTCCGTCTCGCCGCTGGGCTGGGTGCCGGTCTTCACGGCCGGGCTGGCCTGGCTGACATACGTCGCCGTCGCCCGGCTCCTCGGCCACGGCCCGAGGAGCGCGCGTGGCTGAGCTGTCGCCGCGCGCGGGGCAGATCGTCGCGGCGGCGCGGGAACTGGTCGAGGCGGGCGGGGCGGACGCGCTGACCATGCGCGCGCTGGCCGCCCGGCTGGGGATCCGCGCGCCGTCGCTCTACAAGCACTTTCCCGACAAGTCCGCCGTGGAGGCCGAACTCATCGCCATCGCCCTCGCCGAACTGGCCACCGCCCTGGAAGGCGCCGAGCACGCCGCCCTGGAAGGCGCCGAGCACGACGACGGCGGGGGCGGCCTGGCGGCGCTCGGACGGGCCTACCGGGCGTACGCGCTGGGCCATCCGCATCTGTACCGGCTGATGAGCGCGGGGCCGCTGCCGCGTGACCTGCTGCCCGCCGGGGTGGAGGAGCGGGCGGCGCTGCCGCTGGTCCGGATCGTCCGGGGCCAGGCCGCCGCCCGCGCGGTCTGGGGGCTGGCCCACGGCCTGGTCATGCTCGAACTCGACGGCCGCTTCCCGCCCGGCGCCGACATCGAGGCCGCCTGGACCGCCGGGATGTCCGCGTTCACGACGGCGGCCCGCTGAGGGTCCGTACGGGGTTCAGGGGCGGGGGTGGAGGCCGTCCAGGGTGAGGGTGAGGAGACGGTCGGCGCGGGCCGGGTCGGGGGTGGCCTGGGCGATGCCCGCCGCCAGCTCGACCAGGTCGGCGACCTCGACGTCCGCGCGCACGGCCCCCGCCTCCTGGGCGGGCAGCAGCAGCCGGGTGGCGGCGGTGCGCAACATCGCCCAGCAGTCGACCCCGGCCCCGTCCTGGGTGAGCATCATCCGCGCCCCGAGCCCCCGGTCGGTCATGGCGTGCGCGACCAGCGACCGCAGCCAGGCCACCAGCGCCTCGCCGGGCGGCAGCGCCTGGCCCGCCTCCTCCGCCCGCGCGCACAGCCGGGTCAGCCGTCCCTCGAACACGGCCGCGAGCAGCGCCTCGCGGGTGGGGAAGTGCCGGTAGAGCGTGCCCGCCCCGACGCCGGCCCGTCTGGCGATCTCGTTGAGCGAGGCGTCGGGCCCCTCCTCGGCGACCACGGCGATGGCCGCCGCCACCAGTTGCTCGTAGTTGCGGCGCGCGTCGGCGCGCATGGCCCGTGCCGGCACTGGACACTCCCGCGGGTTGAATCGGAGAACGTCTCCGATTATAGTCCCGACGTAACCGGAGAAGCTCTCCGCATAGACGGGACGGTGACCCATGACCGACGACGTCCACCACGACGACGGACCCCGCCTGGGCAAGCTGGGCCTGTGGACGTTCGCCCTCGAGGCCCACCCCGCCGGGGCGGCGCAAGAGGCCGCGGCCGAGATCGAGGAACTGGGGTACGGCGCCCTGTGGTTCGGCGAGGGGTTCGGCCGCGACTCGGTGAGCCAGTCGTGGCTGCTGCTCTCGGCGACCAGCCGGATCACGGTGGCCGCCGGCATCGCCAACATCGCCCTGCGCGACCCGATCGCGATGGCCGCCGCCGAACGGGCGCTCAACGAGGCCCACCCCGGCCGGTACCTCCTCGGCCTCGGCGGCCACCGCATCAGCGACGAGCCGATCCAGATGGACGGCTACCAGATCCCCAGCCTGGGCCGGGCGGTGACCACGATGGGCGGCTACCTCGACGCCATGGACGCCGTCCCGCTGGACTCGGCGGCCCCGGCGCACGCGCCGCGCCGCGTGCTGGCCGCGCTCGGCCCGAAGATGCTGGGTCTGGCGGCCCGGCGGACGCTCGGCGCCCACACGTACTTCGTGCCCGTCGAGCACACCGCGCGGGCCAGGGAGGCGATGGGCCCCGGCGCGTTGCTGGCCGTCGAGCAGGCCGTCGTGCTGCACCGCGACCCGGCCAGGGCCCGCGAGGTGGCCGCGGAGCACGTCTCCTTCTACCGGACGGCGGCGCCCCACCAGGCCGCCAGCCTGCGCAGGCTCGGCTTCGGCGAGGACGAGATCGAGCACGGCAGCGACAGGCTGGTGGACGCGATCGTGGCCCACGGCGACGCGGCGGCGATCGAGAAGCGCGTACGGGCCCACCTCGACGCGGGCGCCGACCACGTGTGCCTCCAGGTCCTCACCGACCGCCCCGGCGACCTGCCCCTCCCGGAGTGGCGCGAACTCGCCGCCCTGACCTCCCTGTGACGACCATGCCCCGGCACGGGCGGCGGCCGGGCGCGCGGGCCCGGTCAGTCTGCGGCGGCCCGGTAGCCGGTGGCGCGGAACAGGAACGACGCCCACGACCGGTAGGGCCGCCACGACTCGGCGAGCTCGCGGTAGGCGCTCGCGGGGGCGTCCTCGGGCAGCCCGTACGCCTCGCGCAGGATGCCGAACAGCCGGGGTTCGTCGCCGGGGAACGCGTCGGGCGCGCCGGCGCCGCGGATCAGGATCAGCCCGGCCGAGAACGGCCCCACGCCGGGCAGCGCGCGCAGTTCGGCCAGGGCGTCCTCGGGGGTGAGCGAGCGCAGGTGCTCGGTGGTGAGCACGCCGTCGAGCGCCGCCTGCGCCAGGCCGCGCAGCCACTCCTCCTTCTGCGCGGGCAGGCCGAGACCGCCCGCGTCCACCAGGCTCACGGGCGGCGGGAACGCCTGGTACGCCTGCCCGTCCACGGTGACGGCGGCGCCGTACCGGTCGGCGATGCGCTGCTTGACGCGCGCGGCGACGATCATCGACGAGCGCTGCACGATCACCGCCCAGCAGGCCGCCTCCCACGGGCTCCAGAAGCACACCGGCCGCAGCCCCGGGCGGTCCCGCTGCACGTCGCCGAGCACCGGGTCGGCCGCGCCGAGTCCGGCGAAGCCGGTGGCGTCCACGTCGAGTGACAGGATGCGCGCGATCTCGCCCCGGATCGCCGGGCCGGGGGCGCGGGTGGCGGTGACGGCGACGCCGCCGGGAGCGGCGGTGACGCTCACCCCGATCGGCAGCCAGTCGGACTCGGCGCAGTAGGCGAAGCGCAGCGTCCGGCCGTCGGAGGGCAGCGCGCTGGTGGCCGGCCAGTCCTCGACGAAGCGCAGCGCGGCGCCGAAGTCGAACGGGCCCTTCGCGGTGAGCGTGAATCCGTGCGTGGTCATGGGCCGTATGGTAGGCGCCGCGGCGGCATGCTCCCTGGTGGGGCCGGGCCCGCGCATCACGGGGCCCGGCGGGGGCAGCGGGCGGGCATGTGGAAGTTCATGAAGATCTTCGTGGCGCGCTGGCTGGCCCGTACCCCCTGGGGGTTGGCGATCATGGCCGCCGCCTTCCTGCTCGGGCGGCGGAGGAGGCAGGCCGGGCGGCCCGCCGGACGGCCGACCGGCCGCCGGCGGGCGCGCCGCGAGCCCGCCCACCACCGCCGCTAGTCCCGGACGGAGGCGGGACGCCGGCGGTCGCCCTCCGCGGCCGCCGGCCGTCTGTCCCAGGTGCGGTAGAGGACGGACCGCGCGGCCACCACCACGCAGAACACCCCGAGCAGCAGCCCCCACGTCACGTCCGAGAAGAAGTGCATGCCGCGGTAGAGCCGGGAGTAGGCGACGATCAGCGGGGCGGCGATCCCGATCGTCCAGATCACCACCTGCAGGGCCCGGTTGCGCACGTGCGTCGTCAGCACCAGCGCCAGCCCGCAGTAGAACGCGACGGCGGCGCTGACGTGCCCGGAGGGGAAGCTGGAGGTGGGCGGCGCGGGGTCGAGGTGGGGCACCGGCGGACGGCTGCGGCCGACGGGTTCGGTGGTGGCCAGGAAGACCAGCGACTGGCCCCAGACCGCCGCGATCATGAAGATCGACTCCCGCCAGCGCTTGTAGACCAGCCGGAACAGGACCACCGCCACCGCCGTGAAGGCCACGACGTAGGGCGTGTCCGACAGGCTGGTGCCGTAGTCGGTGAGCGTGTTCCACAGCGACGTGCGGATGGAGGCGAAGCCTTTGCTCACGGCCACGTCGCCGGGCTGGGGGACGCCGACGATGAGCAGCCCCATGCCGTACGTGACGGCGCCCATCAGCACCAGAGGTAACACCAGCGACAACGCGTAGTACCGGACATGCTCAGCTCTGCTCATCGGGCACCTTCACCGGTTCGGGTTCCATACCTTCGGTCAGCGGCGCGGTGGGCCGGCGGCCCGTGTCGCGCCGCCACGTCTCGAACGCCGCCGCGGTCGCGGCGATCACCGCCACGCCCAGCACGATCCCCGCCACGACGTCGCTCACCCAGTGCACGCCGAGGGCGATCCTGGTGAAGCCCACCGAGACCACCACGAAACATGCCAGCACCCAGGCGAGCCGGCGCCCCCACCGGGGCAGCATCGGCAGCAGGAGCAGGGTGACGACCCCGGCCCCGAGCGTCACGTTGACCGCGTGGCCGGAGGGGAAGGAGTCGCCGGGCGCCAGCGCGACGGGGTCGGGCAGGTGCGGTCGCACCCGCGCGACGAGAATCTTGAGGCCGAGCCCGATCAGGCCGCCCGCGGTCACGGTCGTGATCGCCCACAGGGCCAGCCGGCGCCTGCCGTGCACCAGCAGCCAGATCGTGAACGCGGCCACCGCGACGCGCCACGGCCACGGCCCGAACAGGTCGGTCCAGACGATCAGCACCCTGGTCACGCCGGGATGGGCGAGCGCGTACTCGTGCAGTTCATGGGCCACCCCGGCGTCCAGCCGGTTGAGCGGCATCTTGGCCACGACGAGCAGCAGGGAGAACGGGATCATGATGAGCGCGACGGCGAACGCCGCGACCGTCATCCGTGGTCCCAGCCTGTCGAGCAGGAATGTCTTCATCAGAACCTCCGCGATCTCCGCAGCTCCGGCGGCCGGCCGTCGGGGTCGACGGCGAACCGGTAGAGCGGCATGGCCATCGCCCTGCGCACCCGGGACAGCGTGGGGGCCGGGTGCGGGCGTAACCGGCCGGGCGGGCGCGGGCCCCGGCAGCCGGCCGAGTGCCACCCCTCCAGCCGGGCCGCCGACTCGGCGAACGCGTCGAACGCGGCGACCGGGTCGCACAGCTCGTCCCGGCCGGACTCCGACTCCTCGTCCAGGTGCTCGGCCATGAGCGCCAGCCGCAGGTCGCGGGCGAACCGCAGGGCGCCGTGCGGCGGCCTCGGGTCCTCCCGCTCGTCCAGGACGGCGCAGCTGAGCTCCGAGTCGTAGGTCCACGAGCGCAGGTTGACGTTGTCCGACCCGACCGACGCCCACACGTCGTCCACCACGCACACCTTGGCGTGCACGTAGACGGGGGTGCCCTGGTGGTTCTCCAGGTCGTAGATCGCGACCCGGTCGCCGCCGGCCCGCATCAGCCGGTCCAGCGCCTCGACCCGGCCGATCAGGCTCGCCGGGCCGGCCAGCCAGCCGTCCTGGTCGGGGTGGCGCGGCACCACGATGATCATGCGCAGCTCCGGCTCGCGCTCCAGCGCCTGGGCGAACGGCTCGATCACGTCCGTGGACCACAGGTACTGGTCCTCCAGGTACACCAGCGACCGGGCCCGGCCGAGCACCTTGTGGTAGGCGTGCGCGATGCTGCGCTCGCCGTCCGGGGCGAACGGGTACGCGCTGTGCCGGGCGGGGTAGGTGCGCAGGAGCTGGACGTGGTGCGTGCCCGCGCGTGGGGGCGGCGGGCCCGGGTCGGGCAGCGGGGGAGCGTCGTCCAGCTTGCTGAAGTGGTCGCGCAGGCGGCGCAGCGGGTCCCTGGTCTCGGGGGCCGGGTCCTCCCAGCGTTCGCAGAAGGTCTTCTCCACCTCGGCGACCGCCGGTCCGTGGATGGCGAGCTGGATGTCGTGCCAGGGCGGGCGGGGGCCGTACACGTCGGGCATCGGGCAGGGCTGCGGGTCGCCCAGGTGCTCGGCGTCGTCGCGGCGGCTGTGGCACAGGTCGATGCCGCCGACGAAGGCCACGTCCGCCGAGGGGTCGCGGTCGTGGCGGAGGATGACGAACTTCTGGTGGTGCGAGCCGCCCGGCTTGGTCCGGGTGTCCAGCAGCGCCTGCCCGTGCGCGTTCTCGATCTTCTCGCCCAGGTGCCGGTTCTCGGCCGCGCTGAACCGCAGGCGGTCCAGGTGGGAGCGCCAGATGAGGCCCCTGACGATGGCGCCGCGCTCGGCCGCCGCCCCGAGGGCGGCGCTCACCGTGGGGCCGTCGTCGGTCAGCCGCTCGTCGGGGTCGCCCCGCCAGTCGGCGAACAGCAGCAGGTCGTCCTTGCGCAGCGCTTCCAGACGGGTCTTCAGCTCGGCGAAGTACGTGGCGCCGTGGATCAGCGGTCGTACGTCGTTGCCGCTGGACCACGCGTCGAGGCCGGTCGCCCGGTTGTCGCGTTCCTCCTCGGTGAGGAACCAGTCCTGGATGCGCATTCGGCCACCGCTACCCGAACAAAAGCCATCAATAACCCGGTAAAGCCCGGGTAGTGCGGGAGGAGTGTCCCCCACTATCGCGGTTGTCGCACATCAGAAGAAAATCCTCGGCGCCGGCCTGGACCGGCTGCGCGTGCTGCTCACCGAGCGGGACGTCGGCGAGCTGATCTGGCACGAGGTGCCCAAGAGCAAGAAGGCGCCCAAGAAGGTGCGCAAGGCGCTCAAGGCGGGCGCGGAGCTGGTGTTCGTCTGGGGCGGTGACGGCATGGTGCAACGCTGCGCCGACGCCATGGCCGGCTCCGGCGTGCCGATGGCGATCCTGCCCGCCGGGACGGCCAACCTGTTCGCCGGCAACCTGGGCATCCCCACCGACCTGGAGGAGTCCGTACGGATCGGCTTCGAGGGCCGCCGTGCCGAGCTGGACCTCGGGGTGCTCAACGGCGAGCACTTCGCGGTCATGGCCGGCGCCGGGTTCGAGGCCGAGATGATCGCCGAGGCCGACGGCAAGGCCAAGCGGAAGTTCGGCAAGCTGAGCTACGTCAAGGCCGCCGTCCGGCACGTCGGCGGGCCCCTGGTGCCGATGACGGTCAAGGTGGACGGGTCCACGTGGTTCGAGGGGGAGGCGAGCTGCCTGCTGCTCGGCAACGTGGGCACGATCGCCGGCGGGGTCGAGGCGTTCGACGACGCACGGCCCGACGACGGCTGGCTGGAGGTCGGGCTGTCCACGGCCAAGGGGCCGATCCAGTGGGCCCGGGTGATGGGCAAGATGGCCGCCGGACGGTCGGAGGACTCGCCGTTCGTGCGCATCACCCGGGCGCGCAAGGTGTCGGCCCGGTTCGGCTCGCCGATGACGTACGAGCTGGACGGCGGCGACCGCGAGGCCACCACCAAGATCAAGGCGAAGGTGGCCCCGGGCGCGCTGACCGTCTGCCTGCCGTCCTAGCCGGCGCGGGCGGCGTCCATGACCCGCGCGGCGTCGCGTTCGAAGGAGGCGCGGGCGCCGAGCGTCAGGAGGCCGCCCACGATCATGGGGACGACCAGCAGGTACATGCCGCCGATCAGCGAGCCGAACCGGTCGGAGGCGATGCCGACGACGAGCGAGCCGAACGCCCCGGCCGCCGTGATGAGCAGTTGCAGGACGGCGAAGCCGAGACCGCGCGCGGCGGCCGGGACGACGTCGGCCAGGCAGGCCGTCATGTTCGGGATCGCGATCGACATGAGCGAGCAGGCCAGCAGGACCAGCGCGGTCATCGGGCCGATCGAGTCCATGGCCAGCGCGCCGGCCAGGACGGCCGCGCCCGCCGTGATGCCGCCGCCGCCGGCCAGCAGCCTGCCGCCTTTGCGGGTGCCGTGCCACCTGCGGCCCAGCCAGGAGCCGACCAGGGTGCCGGCCAGCGTCCCGGCGATGGTGATCAGGCCGCTCAGCGAGCCGGCGGCGCCGACGCCGACGCCGTACTCGCGGACCATGAGCGTGGGCAGCCAGTAGAAGATCCCGGCCAGGCCGAGGGTGAGCAGGCCCAGCCCGACGCAGACGAACAGCAGCGTCGGAATGCGGATGACCTGCCCGAACTGCTGCCAGAAAGGCGCTTTGGCCGGGGTGGCCCGCTCGGCCGGCTCCGCGGCTTCGGCGGGGGCTCCGGCGACCATCCGGTCCAGGTCACCGCGGCCCGGCTCGCGCAGGAACCAGACGAGCACCGCCGTGAGCACGCCCGGCACCACCATCACCAGGAACGCGGTACGCCAGGAGAACACCTCGGCCAGCACGCCGCCCAGCAGCGTGCCGATGCCGCCGAGGTAGGTCGTGACGCGGGTCAGCCCGTACGCCTTGGCCCGGCTGACCGGGGGGTAGTAGTCGGCGAGCAGGCTGCCGGCCGCCGGGTTGTCGATGTTCTCGGCCGCCGCGAGCAGCACCCGCATCAGGTAGAACATCACGAAGCCGGTGGCCAGGCCCGAGCCGAGCGTGGCGACGGCCCACAGCAGCACGACCACCGCGATGATCCGGGTGCGGCTGAACCGGTCGGCCAGGAAGCCCGCGGGCAGGGAGACGATCGCGGCGGCCAGCGCCGCGGCGGTCGGGATCGAGCCGGCGGCGGTGTCGCTGAAGCCCCACTCCTTCTGGACGAGCGGCAGCACCCCCGACAGCAGGTTGTACTCCATGCGGTCCACGAGCCCGACGACGAAGAGCACGACCAGCGGCGCCCAGCCGAACGGCGCCCTGGTCCCCGCGTCGATGACGCCGGCACGCGGCGAACCCAACGTCCTGACCATGCCCACCCTTCCCGTAGGAAAATCTAGAATGCTGTTCTAGGCGAACGTTCTAGCCAGAGTGGCAGAAGTCACACGATTCGTAAATGGGCGGTTTCTGGGAAATTTCGCAGTTTGGGGCTCATGTACGGTGATCGCATGAATGCTGGGCAGGTCACGGGCGCGATGCTGGTCGCCGGCACCACCTCCGACGCGGGCAAGAGCGTGGTCACCGCCGGGATCTGCCGCTGGCTGGCCCGCCAGGGCGTGCGCGTGGCGCCCTTCAAGGCCCAGAACATGTCGCTCAACTCCTACGTCACCGCCGGCGGCGCCGAGATCGGCCGCGCCCAGGCCATGCAGGCCCAGGCCGCCGGGCTGGAACCGGTCGCCGACATGAACCCGGTCCTGCTCAAGCCGGGCAGCGACCGCCGCAGCCAGGTCGTGCTCCTGGGCGAGCCTGTCGCGGACGTGGACGCCATGGAGTACGGCGCGCTGAAGGACCTCCTGCGGACCACCGCCCTGGCCTCCCTGGACCGGCTGCGCGCCCAGTACGACGTGGTGATCTGCGAGGGCGCCGGCAGCCCCGCGGAGATCAACCTGCGCCGCGGCGACATCGCGAACATGGGCCTGGCCAGGGCCGCCGGGCTGCCCGTCGTCGTGGTCGGCGACATCGACAGGGGCGGCGTGTTCGCCGCCTTCCACGGCACGGTCGCGCTGCTGGACGCGGCCGACCAGGCCCTCGTCTCAGGGTTCGTGGTGAACAAGTTCCGGGGCGCCCGCGAGCTGCTCGAACCCGGCCTCGACATGATCAGGAAGCTCACCGGCCGGTCGGTGTACGGCGTGCTGCCCTGGCTCGACGGCCTCTGGCTGGACGTCGAGGACTCCCTCGCGCTGGACAACCGCCGGGTCGCGACCGGCCGGCCGCTGGGCAGGCAGACGTTGCGCGTGGCGGTCGTCCGGCTGCCCCGGATCTCCAACTTCACCGACCTGGACGCCCTGGCCGCCGAGCCCGGCGTGCTGGTGCGCTTCGTGACCGACCCGGTCGAGCTGGACGACGCCGACCTGGTGGTGCTGCCCGGCTCGCGGGCCACGGTCGAGGACCTGGCCTGGCTGCGGCGCACCGGCCTGGCCGACGCCCTGCTCGCCCGGCGCGGGCCCGTCCTCGGGATCTGCGGCGGGTTCCAGATGCTCGGCCGGGAGATCGTGGACGACGTCGAGTCGCGCGCGGGCCGGGTGGACGGGCTCGGGCTGCTGCCGGTGCGCGTCGAGTTCGCACCGGACAAGCGGCTCGCCCGGCCGGTCGGGCGAGCCTACGGACAGCCGGTCAGCGCGTACGAGATCCACCACGGGCGGGCGACGGTCGAGGGCGGCGAACCCTTCCTGGACGGCTGCCGGGCCGGCGACGTGTGGGGCACCACCTGGCACGGCGCCCTGGAGAACGACGCCTTCCGCCGGGACTTCCTGGCCGACGTGGCCGAACGGGCCGGGCGCGCCTTCGTCCCCGCCTCGGACACCGACTTCGGCCGCCTGCGCGAGGCCCGCCTCGACGCCCTGGGCGACCTCATCGAGCAGCACCTGGACACCGACGCCCTGCTCGGCCTGCTGCGCGACGGCCCCGCCCCCGTGCCCTACCTGCCGCCGGGCGCCCCTTCGGCCTGATCCCGCGGGGAACGCTCGCCCTGGGCGGTGATCCAGGCGTCGATCTCCTCCCAGTGGGAGTACAGCCAGCGGACCTGGCTCTCCCGGTCGTCCCTGGGCACCTCGGCCGCCGGCACCCGCCACCACCTGGCCGTGATCCGCGCCGCGTACGGCAGCCTGCGCCACACGTCGCCGATCGTGACCAGGTCGTCCAGGCCGGTGTGCGCGACGAAGACCACGTCGGCCTCCGGGCAGGCGGTGATCGCGGCGATGGCCCCGTTCGGCCGGGGCGGCAGCAGGTGGGTCATGCCGCGCGCCCGCTCCGCCTCCTCGGCCAGCCCCTTGTCCTCCAGCCGGCGGATCGCCAGCCGCCGCCGGCGCGGGGTGAAGTTGCCGCCCTCGGGGAAGATCACCAGCGCGTCGCGGTCGTCCATGGTCGCCGACAGCCGCCGGATCTCCTCGATCACCCGCCGGCGGCCGGACCGCCGCGGCACGAAGGCGTTCGGCAGGCGGTTGACCACGACGTCGAGCGACGGGTCGTACTGGAGGGCGGCCTTCATGACGATCCGCGGGTGCCGCTGGTACACCGCCAGCAGGTGATGGATCAGCAGGAAGGAGTCGCCGGGCCCGGCGTGCCGGGAGAGCACCACGATCGGGCGGCTCAGCCGGGCGGCGCGCTCCTGCGGGGTCGGCGCGGGCTCCTCGACGTCCACGGTCAGCCGGAAGATCCGCACCGCCGCCGCGTACACCTTGGCCAGGAACCAGCGGATCAGCGCGTAGTGCCGCTCCTGCCGCCGGGCCCGCCCGAACGCCCCCGACAGCCACAGCCCGAGGCACGCGATGAGCACCGCCGACTCCAGCGTCAGCCAGGCCGCGCCGAACCAGACGAACCGCAACCCCCTGCGCTGCGGCGGCGGCAGCCGCAAGGACGCCCCGAACGTGACCAGCAGCCACAGCGGCAACGTCACCAGCACCACCACGGTGACCACGATGACGAGCGGAGCCAGCACGATCCGGCGGACGATACGCGGTGGGATCAACGGCGCCTCCCTGAGGTCTGCCTGCCCTGAGGCCCTACCTTCATCCTCCTCTTGTCCGCAGATAGCGCGAAGAAGCCTGGTACGCCCGTTCGATGTAGGTGGAGATCTGGGACAGGTCGCGGTAGCGCAGGGTGGACAGCGGCGCGGCGACCCCGGCGGGCAGCACGTGCACCTCCACCCCCGGCGGCAACGTGGCCATCTCCTCGGCGAACCGGTAGCGGCGCGCGATCTCGAACGCCACCATCCCCACCTCCCAGAACCGCCGGGGCGCGGTCAGCGGGCGCTCGATCCGGCCGACGTGCAGCACGTAGACCCGCCTGGCCCCGAGCTGCACGGCCCGGCCGACGGGGATGCTGTGCACCAGCCCGCCGTCGAAGAAGTGCTCCCCGTCTATCTTCACGGGCGGCAGCAGCCCCGGCACCGCGCACGACGCCAGCACCGCGTCCACCAGGGGCCCGCTGGCGAACCAGTGGGCCGCGGCCCGCTCCACCGAGGCCGCCACGCACTGGAACGGCACCGCCAGGTCCTCGATCAGCTCCGTGCGCACCGTCCCGGCCAGCACCTCCCGCAGGGGACCGTTGGGATGCAGGTGGGTGCCGGTCCTGGCCAGCGTGGACAGCCGCGTCACCCACGACCCGGCGAACGCCGTGCGCACGACGTCGGACCGCCACAACGAGGTCAGCCGGTCGACCGCCCGCGCCGGGTCGGCGGCGATGAGCGCGCCGTTGAGCGCCCCCACCGACGTGCCGACGACCACGTCGGGCCGGATGCCGAAGTCGTCGAGCGCCTGGAGCATGCCCACCTCGTGAGCACCCAGCACGCCACCGCCACCGAGCACGAACGCCGTCTCCACGCTCTTCACTCTGCCCAATTCAGGCTGCCCATTCTTGTTGCCGTGTCCCGGAAGGGAACCGGCCGGGACGCTGCCGACTTCGGCCAGTGACCCCACCACCGCCCCGGCGGGACGATTCCGGCATGACAGCAGTGGTACAGGCCGAAGGGCTGACCAAGTACTACGGCGGGCGGCGCGGCCTCGAAGACCTCACGCTGGAGATCCGGCCCGGCGAGATCTTCGGCTACCTCGGGCCCAACGGCGCCGGCAAGACCACCACGATCAGGTTGCTGCTCGACGTGATCAGGCCCACCCGCGGCACGGTCCGCGTGTTCGGCCACGACCCGCGCGCCGCCGCCACCCGCGCCCGCATCGGCTACCTGCCCGGCGAGCTGGCGCTCGAAGGCCGCGACCGGGCCCGCGACTACCTGGGCTTCCTCGGCCGCGTCCGCGGCGGGGTGCCGGGCAGCCGCATCGAGGAGCTGGCCGAACGGTTCGACGCCGACCTGTCGGTGCCGATGCGCAAGCTCTCCAAGGGCAACAGGCAGAAGGTCGGGCTGATCCAGGCGTTCATGCACGAGCCGGAGTTCCTCATCCTCGACGAGCCGACCAGCGGGCTCGACCCGCTCGTCCAGCAGGAGTTCCTGGCCATGGTCCGGGAGGTGCGGGCGGCCGGCCGGACCGTGCTCATGTCCTCGCACGTGCTGGCCGAGGTGGAGAGCGTCTCCGACCGGGTCGGCATCGTCCGCGCGGGCCGCCTGGTGACCGTGGAGAACGTGGCCGCCCTGCGCGAGAAGGCCGTACGCCGGATGGAGCTGCACTTCGACGCCCCGGTGCCGGCGTCGGCGTTCGAGGGCCTGCCGGGGGTGCGCGACCTGCGCGTGGAGGGCGCCAGCGTCCGGTGCACGATCGACGGCCGCCCGGACGCCCTGGTCAAGGCCGCCGCCCGGTTCACCGTCGTCCACCTGGTCAGCGCCGAGCCCGACCTGGAAGAGATCTTCCTGACCTACTACAGCGAGGAGGACCGGCACCATGATCGCCAAGAGTCTGCGTGACCACCGCCGGGCCCTGATCTGGTGGACCGTCGGCATCAGCGCGTTCATGGCCCTCTACATCAGCATCTTCCGCAGCGTCAGCCAGGACCCCAGAACGTTCAACCAGCAGGCCCTGGCCAAGTACCCCGGCCCGCTCAGGGACCTCATGGGCGGCATGCCCGACCTGGCGCTCGGCGTCAACTTCCTGCAGACGGTCGTCTACCAGCTGTTCGTCCCGATGTTGTTCGTGGTGCTCGCCACCATGCTGGCCAACCGGGCGATCGCCCAGCCGGAGGAGGCCGGGACGCTGGAGCTCGTCGTCACCCTGCCGGTGGACCGCAAGCGGCTGGTGCTCCAGCGGTTCTGCGCGCTGGCGCTGGCGCTGCTGGCGGTGTTCGCCGCGACGCTGGCCGTGGCGTGGACGGCCGCGGACGCCGCGGAGATCGGGGTGCCGTTCGGCCGCGTCCTGGCCGCGCACGTCGGGGTGCTGCTGCTCGCGCTGTTCTTCGGGACCGTGGCCCTGACCGTGGGCGCGGTGACCGGCCGCAGGATGATCGCCTCGTCCGTCGTCGGCGTGTGGGTGGCGGCCGGGTACATCGTCGTCACGCTCGGCCGCGGCGTGGCGGCCATCGCCTGGCTGAAGTGGCTCTCGCCGTTCCACTACTACGCCGAGGGCCGGCCGCTCTATGAGGGCCTGCCGGTCGGGGACTACCTTGTGCTGGCGGGAGCGACGGCAGTGCTCGTGCTGACCGCGATCCTGTCCTTCGACAGGCGTGACGTAGGAGTGTGATGGTGCTCTCCAGGATGCCCGCCGACCTGCTCGGCGGGCATCGTCAGGTGCTGGCCGGGGCGGCCGCCGGGCGTCCGCCCTCGCGGGCGGCGCTCGACGCCTGCCGCGCCGACGGCACGCGCGCCGCCGAGCAGGGCGTCCCGCTGCGGACACTGGTCGACGGCGCGCTCGCCGCCGCCGAGGGCCTGCCGGACGTGCTGCCCGCGCTGCGCAGGGCCGTCTCGGCGCTCATGGAGGGGTACGAACTGGCCCAGCTCGCCGCCCTCAGAGGCGAGGAGACGGCCCGCAGGGAGTTCGTGGACGACCTGCTCCAGGGACGGGCCGAGCGGCTGGCCGAACGGGCCGAGCACTTCGGCCTCCGGCTGGCCGAGTCGTACGTGGTGGCCGCCGCCCGCGGGCTGCGCGACGGTGACCAGGACCGCATCGAGCGCGACCTGATCGCCCGGTTCGGCTCGCACAACGTGCTGGTGGCCGTGCGCGAAGGGCTGCTGGTGTGCGTCGTGCCCGCCACGCTGCCCGCCGCCGTGGGGGAGTTCACCCATCACGTACGCGCCCGCTTCCCGGCCGGGTGGCGGGTCGGCGTCGGACGGCCGCACCGCGGGCCGGGCGGCGTCGTCACCTCCTTCAGGGAGGCGGCCGGGGCGCTGGAGCTGGCCGATGCGCTACGGCTCACGCTCGACGTGGTCAAGGCCGCCGACCTGCTGGTCTTCCCCGTGCTGCTGCGCGACCGCGGCGCGATCGAGGACCTGGTGACCAGCGTGCTGAGCCCGCTGCTGCACGCCAGGGGCGGCCACGAGCCGCTGGTCGAGACGCTGGAGGCGGTCTTCGCCGCGCACGGCAACCAGGCGGCGGCCGCCCGCAGGCTGCGGATCAGCCCGCGGGCGGTGACGTACCGGCTGGAACGCATCCGCCGGCTGACCGGCTTCTCGCCCGACGACCCCACCCAGCGCTTCACCCTGGAGACCGCGGTCCTGGGCGCGCGGCTGCTCGACTGGCCGTGGGATCAGTCGTGAAGGGCGAGCCGGAGCCCGAACCCGACGATGACCACGCCGGTCACCCGGTCGAGGATCCGCCGTACGCGGGCCGACCGCAGGACGTCGCTCATCAGCGAGGCGAACCCGATCAGCACCGCGCTCCACGCCAGCCCCTCGGCCACGTGCACCCCGGCCAGCAGCAGCCCCATCGCCGCGTGCGGCGCGCCGGCCGGGATGAAGTGCGGCAACATCGCCACGTAGAACGCCCCGACCTTGGGGTTGAGCAGGTTCGTGAGCAGGCCGCGCCGGAACCCCTTGCCGAACCCGAACGCCCGCTGCCCGTCCTCCTCCTCGCCCGTCCGCGTCTTGGCGAGGAGCATGCGCACCCCCATCCACACCAGGTACGCCGCGCCCGCCCAGCGCAGGACGTCGTAGGCGAACCGCGAGGCCGCCAGCAGCGCCGACAGCCCCGCCGCGGTGAGCACGCCCCAGACCACCGTGCCGAGCTGGATGCCCAGCACCACTCCCCAGGCCGCCCGCCTGCCGGTGAGCAGCGACGTGCGCAGGGTGAGAGCCGTGTCGAGCCCCGGCGTGATCGTCAGGAGCGCGACGACGGCAGCGAACGACCAGACTGCCGCATTGATGTCCACAAGGGGCGAGCGTAGCGCTAGGGAATCAACAGCAACTTTCCGGTCGTACGCCGGGCGGCCAGGTCCTCGTGGGCCCGTCGCGCCTCGGCCAGCGGGTAGCGCTCGGACACGTTGATCCTGAGCTGCCCCGACGAGATCCAGCCGAACAGGTCGGCGGCCCGCCACAGCAGCTCCTCGCGCTCGGCGACGTAATGGACGAGCGTGGGCCTGGTCAGGAAGAGCGAGCCGGCGCGGTTGAGCACCTGCGGATCGAACGGCGGGACCGGGCCGCTGGCCGCGCCGTAGAGGGCCATGAGCCCGCGCGGGCGCAGCGCCTCCAGGCCGCCGTCGAACGTCGTTTTGCCGACGCCGTCGTAGACGACGTGGATCCGGCCGCGCAACGCGTCGGCGAACTCGTCGTAGCCCAGCACCTCGTCGGCCCCGGCCGCGCGGGCCAGCTTCTCCTTGTCCGGCGTGGAGACCGTGCTGTAGACCTTGGCGCCGCGCAGCTTGGCGACCTGGATCAGTAGCTGGCCCATGCCGCCGGCGCCGGCGTGCACCAGCACCTGGTCACCCTCCTTGACGTCGTACGTCGAGTGGGTGAGGTAGTGGGCCGTCATGCCCTGGAGCATCGCCGCCGCCGCCAGCTCGGCGGACACGCCGTCGGGCACCGGCACCAGCCGGTCGGCCGGCACCACCGCCTTCTCCGCGTAACTGCCCAGCACGCCGGCCCAGGCCACGGTGTCGCCGACGGCCGGCCCGTCCACCCCGGGGCCGACGGCCGAGACCACGCCGGCCCCCTCGGACCCGATCGGGGTGGGCACCGGGAGCGGGTAGACGCCGGAACGGTGGTAGATGTCGATGAAGTTGACCCCGCTGGCCGCGACGTCGACCACGACCTCCCCGTCACCCGGCACCGGATCGGGACGCTCGACGTATTCGAGAACCTCTGGACCGCCCTGGGCGGAGACGATGATGGCATGCATCCCCCCAGTCAACTCCGCCCGAGCCTCCCACCGCCACCCCACCCCACCGCGCCGCCAGGAAGATCCGGGGACCGCCAGCACCCACCACAACCGCTGCGGCCACACCGCCACCCGAATCCACCGCGACCCCGGATCCACCGCGACCCCGGCCCCCCGCGCCCCCGAGGGGATCTGGGGGCCGTCAGCACCCGCCACGGTCGCCGGGGGCCACACCACCGCCCCGGATCCACCGCGACCCTGGGATCCACCGCGCCGCCAGGGGATCCGGGGGCCGTCAGCCCCGGCCACGATCGCCGGGGCCACGCCGCCCTCGGCTCACCGGCGGGGCGCAACCGTTCCCGGCTGGGTGCAACCGTCACTGGACGGGCTCAACCGTCACCGGTCTGGTGTGGCCGTCACGGGTTGGGTGTTGGTCGTCACCGGTTGGGGGTGGTCGTCACTGGGTGGGCGAGGGGGGCAGGACGCGGGCGAGGGCGCCGGCTTCCAGGGCCACCCAGATCGCTCCGTCGGCCCCGACCGTCAGCCCGTGCGGCTCGCTGCTCCCGGCGGCGCCTGCCTCGCCCTGCCCGGCGGTCGCGGACGGCGGCACGGGCACCGAGGGCAGCGGGTGCTCCTCGATCGCGCCGTCGACCGTGATGCGGCCGAGACGCCCGGTGGCCCACTCGGTGAACCAGAGCGCACCGTCGGGACCGGCCACGATGGCGTGCGGACGGCAGGCCCGATCGGGCAGCGGGAACTCGGTGATCTTCCCGGCCGGATCGATCCGGCCGACCTGCCCCGCGCCGATCTCCACGAACCACACCGCCCCGTCGGGCCCGAGCGTGATGCCCACGGGGGCGGCGCCCTCGGTGGGCAGCGCATGCACGGTGACCTCCCCGGACAGCGAGATCCGGCCGACGGCGTGGCCCTGGTTGATCGAGAACCAGAGCGCGTCGTCGCCGCCCACCGTGATGAAGGCGGGCATGCCGCCCTCCACCGGCACGTCGAAGTCGGAGCGCTCGCCGTCGGCGCCGATGCGCCCGATGCGCCCGCTGCCCATCTGGGTGAACCACATCGCCCCGTCGGGCCCGGCGACGATCCCGTACGGCGAGTCGGCCGGGTACGCGGTGACCTGGCCGTCGCCGGTGATGCGGCAGACCCGGCCGCCCTTGCCCTCGGTGAACCACATCGTGCCGTCGTGGCCGGGCACGATCACGCCGGGCTGCCCGTCGGCCGGGTCGAGCTGGTGGATCACCGGCTCGTGCCCCGGCACCAGCCTGCCGACACAGCCCTGATGGACGAGCGTGAACCAGAGCGCGCCGTCGGCGGCGGTGGCCACGCCATAGGGCGAGCCTGCGGAAATCATGGTCAACATATGTGTCCCCCTGCCAGTCGGATCTCGGTGCCCGTGAAACGGCGCCTCAGCGCCCGGTCGTGCGTGACCATGACCACCGCTCCCTGGTAGGCGGCGAGCGCTTGGTCGAGCTCGTCGGCCAGGACGGGCGACAGATGGTTGGTCGGTTCGTCGAGCAGCAGCAGGTCGTGCTCCCTGATGAGCAGCCTGGCCAGCGACAGCCGGCGCCGCTGGCCGACCGAGAGCTCGCCCACCCGCCGGTCGAGCGCGTGCGCCGGGAAGAGGCCGGTGTCCAGCAGGGCCGCGCGCCGCTCGTCGGCGTAGCCGTCGTGCCCGAACGCGGCGAGCACGGCCAGGCCGGGGTCGAGGTCGTCGTCCTGGGGGAGGTGGCCGGCCCGGCACTCCGCGCGCTCGGCCAGGACCCGCAGCAACGTGGACTTGCCCGCCCCGTTGGGCCCGCTGACCAGCACCCGCTCGCCCGGCCGGACGGTCAGCGCCCCGACGTGGAGCCGGTCGCCGACGCGCACGTCACGCAGCTCCACCAGGGGCGCAAGCACGGCCGGACCGTCGCCCGCCGGACCGTCGCCCTGCGGACCGTTGCCCTGCGTACCGTTGCCTGACGGACCGTGGCCCGTCGGAGCGGGAGCGCGGAAGGCGGCCCGGAAGCGGAGCGGGGCCGGCGGGCGGGGGACCGGATCCTCCTCCAGACGGCGCAGCCGCTCGTGGGCGTTGCGCACGCGGGTGGCCACCGAGCTCTGGACGCGGCCCGCGTTGCGGTCGTAGGCCATCTTGTTGTTGTCCCTCATGGCCCGCCCGGCAGCCACGCGGTGGGCGGTGGTGGCGGCGTGCTCGCGCACCTGCCGGACCTCCTCGCGCCAGGCCGCGTACGCCTGCTCCCACCGGGCCCGCGCCGCCGCCTTGGCGGCCAGGTAGCCGCTGTACCCACCGCCGAACCGGGTGACGGCCCCCTCCTCGACCTCCAGGACGGCGGTGGCCACCCGGTCGAGGAAGACCCGGTCGTGGGAGACCACGACCACCGGCCCCCGGTGACCGCGCAGCCGCTCTTCGAGCCAGGTCAGCGCCGGCTCGTCGAGGTGGTTGGTCGGCTCATCGAGCAGCAGCGTGGCCGGGTCGGCGGCCAGCACGCAGGCCAGGCCCAGCCGGGCGCGCTCGCCGCCCGACAGGCTCGACAGCACCCGGTCGCGGGCGACGTGCGCGAGGCCGAGGCCGTGGAGGGCCTTGTCGATGCGCGCGTCGGCCGTGTAGCCGCCGCGGGCCTCGTAGGCGGTCAGCAGCTCGCCGTATTCGCCCATGACGTCGTCGGTGAGCGCCGACTCCAGCTCGCGCAGCCTTCGCTCCATGGCCCGCAGACCGGCGAACGCGTGGTCGATCGCCTGCTGGACGGTGTGACCGGGCGGCAGGCCGAGCGTCTGGCCGAGGTGGCCGACATCGCCGACATCGCCGGTGACGCCGGTGATGGTGATCTCGCCGTCGTCGGGTTGTTCGACGCCGGCCAGCAGCCGGAGCAGGGTGGACTTGCCGGAGCCGTTCTCGCCGACGACGGCCAAGCGCTCGCCGGGGCCCACGGACAGGGACACATCGGTGAGCACGACGCGGTCGCCGTACGACTTGCTGAGCCTTCGGACGTTGATCAGAATAGAACTCCAATCGCAACTGTTGTAGCTTTAGTTTGGCACAGGCGAAGCCGCAAACGCAACTGGAGTAGATTTTGGAGCCGAGCAGACGTCCTGGAGGGCGCAGCGCGCGAGTTCGCGACGCCGTGCGCCAGGCGACCCTGGCCGAGCTGGCCGCCCATGGCTTCCGCGGCCTGACGGTCGAGAACGTGGCCGAGCGGTCGGGCGTGCACAAGACCACCGTCTACCGGCGGTGGGGCAACGTGGAGGGCCTGATCTCCGACGCCCTGGAGCTGGCCAAGGACGAGCCGTGGCCGATCCCCGACACCGGCAGCGTCGAGGGCGACCTCCGGGCGGTCGTCCAGCTCGTCCGCGGCGGGTTCGCCGACCCGGAGCTGGGGCCGGTGTCGTCGGCGTTCGTGGCGGCGGCCGTCCAGAGCCCGGAGGCGGCGCGGGCCCTGCACAAGTTCTTCGCCGCCCGGCACGACCAGTCGGCCGAGGTGGTGCGGCGCGCGATCGCCCGTGGCGAGCTGCCCGACGTCATCGACGTCCGGGAGGTGATCAGGGTGGCCGTCGCCCCGGTCTACTACCGGCTGTTCGTCGCGCACGAGCCGGTGAGCGAGCGGGACGCCGACCGCGCCGCCGACGCCGCCCTGGCCGCCGCCCGCGCCGGGATCCTCTGAGCACCCCGATCACAGCGGCGACCACGAGAAGCGACCGACGGAAGCGGCACCGCGAAGAGACAGCCCGTGCAGGCGGCCACGAAGAGACAGCCCGTGCAGGCGGCCACGAAGAGACAGCCCGTGCAGGCGGCCACGAAGAGACAGCCCGTGCAGAGGGCAACGGAGAGGCGGCCCGTGCAGGCGGCCCCGCGGGAGGCAGCCGATGGGAGCGGCCGCCCGGGTGAGGCGGCCGCGGGGCTGGTCAGTGGCGTCGGGTGCGGAACCGGTCGAGGAAACGCCGGGCCTTCTCCTGGTTCTGCGGGTCTCGGGCCATGCGCTTGGCCTTCTCGACGGTCTGCCTGCCTTCAGGGCTGCGCAGGTACGCGCGCACCCGGTCCATGAGCTTCGCCATCCCCACCCCCTACCCCGATGGCCGCCCGGAACGCGGACCCGCCGGTCTAGGGCTCCTTCTGCCCCCGCAGCTCGAAGTCGTCGAACGTCATCTTCAGCAGCGACTGGGTGTCCTTGGGCGTACGCGCGAACACCCCGACGTACCCGTTGCCGAGCCCGTTGGGGTCGTCGGCCTGCTGCACCCGCTTGTCGTTCACCCACATCGTCAGCCGCACCGCCGTGCCGCGCTGCTCGCACGAGGCCACGATGCGCATCCGGCCCTCCGGCTTGGCCACCTTGGCGGGCTGGGTCAGCGTGCCGCCCGCGCCGTCGTACACGCGGCGGATCCGGGCGTTCCCCTCGGTGTCGAGGCCGAACTCGTAGTAGGTGTCGTCGTCGTCGGAGTTGTGGCAGTACAGGCCGTACTCGCCATTGCCCGCGTACTCCCCGACCTCGGCGGTGACGCCGACGACCACCGACGACGGCAACATCGGCGTGGGCGTGGCCGAGGGGTCGGGGGTGCCGGTGGGCGTGGCGACGAGGAAGGGGATGGGGGCCTTGGCCCGCTGCTCCTCGCGGCCGTCCTCCACGTCGAGCCCGTACGTGCCGTCCGTGCGGTAGCCCTTGCTGCCCGTGGCGTCGGGGTCGTACGTGCCGAGCCAGCCGCCGGAGGTCTGCGTGAAGTCCTCCCGGTACAGGACGGCCAGGTCGTCGGGCGGCCCGCTCGGTGTGAGCACCGCCCAGGCCGTCGCCGCGGCGGCCACCAGCACCGCCGCGGCGGCCGCGCCGATCCCGAGCAGCCTGCCGCGCCGCTTCGCCGCCGTGGCCGCCGCTGTGTCGGCCGCTGTGCCGGCCGCAGCGCTGGCCGCAGTGGGCGCGACCTCGGTGAACGGCGTGGTGGCGTGCTGCCAGGCCACCTGCACGGTGTGCGCCGCCTGCTCGGGCGCCGCCGAGCGGCCCACGAGGTGGTCGAGGAGCTGCTGCGCGGTGGGCCGCGCGGCCGGGTCCTTGCGCAGCGCGGCCCCGACTAGCTCGCGCAGGCCGGGATCGACCTCGTCGAGGCGGGGCTCGGCGTTGAGCACCTGGTAGACGATGGAGGGCAGCGTGTCGCCGCCGAACGGCGCCCGCCCGCTCGCCGCGAACGCGATCAGGCAGCCCCACGAGAACACGTCGCAGGCGGGCGAGACCGGCTCGCCGCGCAGCACCTCGGGGGCCATGTACCGGGGCGTGCCGACCAGCTCGCCGGTGCCGGTGACGCCGCCCAGCGTGTCGAGCGCCCGCGCGATGCCGAAGTCGATCACGCGCGGCCCGACGGGGGACAGCAGCACGTTCGACGGCTTGAGGTCGCGGTGGACCACCCCGGCGCCGTGGATGGCGGTCAGCGCGGTGGCCACGCTGACCGCGAGCGCGTCGAGGCTGGAGCCGCGCAGCGGCCCCGACTGGCGTACGGCCTCCTCCAGATTGGGGCCCGGCACGTACTCGGTGACCACGTAGAGCAGGTCGCCGTCGAGCGCGGCCTCGATCACCGCGGCGGTGCAGAACCTGCGGACGCGGCGAGCGGCGTCGGCCTCCCGGCGGAAGCGCATCCGGAACTGCTCGTGCTGACTGAGCTCCGGATTGATCACCTTGATGGCGACCCGCTGCCCGGTGGGATCCTCCGCGAGGTGGACCGTGCCCATGCCCCCCCGCCCGAGCACGCTCAGCAGCCGGTAGTGCCCGATCTGGGATATATCACCGCTCACGGCGGCCCAGCTTACCGATTGGGGCTATCCGCCGCAGGACGCGCACGCGACGCGCGTACGCCGCGCGTACGACCAGGCCGCCACGGCCATCCCGGCGCCCCACACCACGTACCCGGGCACGGCCACCCAGAAGAACGCCTCGGGCAGATCGCCCCCGGAGAACGGCACGCCCCCGCTGAGCCGTTCGGCGGCCATCTGCCCCAGCGCCACCCCGAAGTAGGCCAGCAGCCCGCCGGACACCCCCGCCCCCGGCCACAACACCAGCCGGCGCGGCACCGGACGCCCGGCCAGCCACGGCACCCATCCCGGCCACACCCGCCCGAACCGGTGGACGAGCGCCAGCGGCAGCAGCGTCCCGGCGAGCAGGAACTCGATCTCGAACGCCACCGCCCCGGCACGGTACGGCACGGCGTCGAACCCGACGGCCGCCTGCGCCGCGATCCGCGCCAGGCAGCCGGCCACGGAGACGTAGGCCGCGGCGAAGGCCCACCCCGGCGTACGCGCGAGCACCCGGGACGCCCGCCGCCCGCACGCCGCGCAGGCCCCCGCGGCCCGCCGCCGGTAGGCCGCGGCGGACCGCCAGAGCAGCACCCCCGAGCCCACGCAGGCCGCCTTGCTGAGCGCCCCCGCCCACGAGAACGGCATGCCGAGCCCCGGGACGACCGCCGACACCACGTCGAGCAGCACCAGCGCCCCCGACACGATGAGCGCGCCGCCCACCGCCCACGCCAGCGCCGGCGGCGCCCAGCCCAGCGGGCCGTCCGGGCGCGCGGCCATCAGGACGACCAGCGCCGCCGCGGCCGCCGCGCACAGGCCCACCGCGGCCCAGCCGGTGAACACGATCAGGTCGGACCCGATCGGTGACATCCGCTCCGGCATGTGGCCGAGCTCCCAGTAGACGCGCAGGCCGCCGTAGAGGACGACCAGCGCGAGCGCGACGGCGGGCGTCCTGACAGATCTCACGTCGGGGCTCATGTGCGGGCTCATGCACGAGATCCTTCCGATGCCCGCGGGCCCGTCCCTCCCCTGCGGGAGGCGGGCTCATCCCCCGTGCGGGGGAGCGCCGCGCAGCCCGGCCCGCACCTGGGCCAGCCCGCGTGCGGGGTCCACCACCAGCACGCGGCAGCCCGCGGCGGTGGCCGCGGCCACGCCCGCCGGGCTGTCCTCGACGGCCACGCACCGCGCCGGGGCCACCCGCAGCCTGCGGGCCGCCTCCAGGTACGGGTCCGGGTGCGGTTTGCCCCGGGCGGTGTCCTCGTCGGCGATCACCAGGTCGAACGCGTGCCCGAGCCGGGGCAGCACCAGCTCCACGATGCTGCGGGGGGAGGCGGACACCAGTGCGGTCGGGACGTCCGCCGCGGCCAGCTCGGCCAGCAGCTCCGGCGCCCCCGGCGCGACCGTCAGCCCGGTCCTGACGCGCTCGGCGAACGCCTCGGTGAGCGCGCCCGCCACCCCCTCCACGCTCATCCCGCCGCCCAGCCCGCCGGTCCCGGCCACCAGGTGCGCGGCCGTGTCGCCCACCGTGCGGCCCGTCACGTGCGGCGCGTCGGCGGCCGTCAGCGCGCGGCCCAGCGACCGGGCCACCGACGCCGCGGCCTGCCACCAGAGCCCTTCGGTGTCCACCAGCGTGCCGTCCATGTCGAACAGGACCGCGTCCGGCATGCCGCCCACAAAGGACAGGGCCGGGTCGGCCGGTCTGTCAGGCATCGGCCGACAACACCGGCGCGGGCGCCGTCACCGTACGGGCGGCCACCAGCACCGGGCGCTCCACCAGCCGGACCGTGACGCGCGCCCCCGCCCCCAGCCGGGCCGCCTCGTGCCCCGGCACGTCGGCCAGCACCTCGCCGCCCGCCAGCGACAGCCGCAGCCGCACCGAGGCCCCCCGGAAGGACGCGGCCAGCACCTCGGCGGCGCCGTCCGGGTCGGGCGTGACCCGGACGGCCTCGGGCCGGATCAGCACGTCCACGTCGGGCTCGGCGGGCGCCGGGCCGTCCACGGGAAGGAGCTGGCCGAGCACGGTGACGCCGTCCCCGGACAGCCGCCCGGCCAGGTGGTTCATGGCCCCGACGAACTCGGCGACGAACGGCGTGGCCGGCCGGTCGTAGACCTCGGCGGGCGGCCCGCACTGCTCCAGCCGTCCCTCGCGCAGCACCGCGACCCGGTCGGCGATCGACAGGGCCTCCTCCTGGTCGTGGGTGACGAAGACGGTGGTGATGCCGAGGTCGAGCTGCAACCGGCGGATCTCCTCGCGCAACGTCACCCGCACCTTGGCGTCCAGCGCCGACAGCGGCTCGTCGAGCAGCAGCACGCGCGGTTCGAGCGCGAGCGCGCGGGCCAGGGCGACGCGCTGCTGCTGGCCGCCGGAGAGCTGGTGCGGGAAACGGTCGGCGTGCGCCGGGAGGCCGACGAGTTCGAGCAGCTCGGCGGCCCTGGCGTGCCGGACGGCCGCGGGCGCCTTGCGGACGCGCAGGCCGAAGGCCACGTTGTCGCGGGCGTTGAGGTTGGGGAAGAGCGAGTAGGACTGGAAGACCATCCCGGCGTCGCGCTTGTTGGCGGGCACGTTCGTGATGTCCTTGCCGTCCAGCAGCACCGCGCCGGAGTCGGGCCGCTCGAACCCGGCCACGCAGCGCAGCGCCGTCGTCTTGCCGCAGCCCGACGGCCCCAGCAGGGCGACGAACTCGCCGGGGGCGATGGTCAGGTCGAACCCGTCGAGCGCGACCGTCCTGCCGAACACCCGGCGCAGCCCGCGGAACTCCACCGCAGCGGTCATGATTTCTTCCTTCCACTGAAGACGGTGGAGACGGCGAGCAGCAACGCCCAGATGAGCAGCAGGCTGAGGATGGAGACCGCGACGGACAGCTGACCCTTGGAGCCGGAGATGGTCACGATCCAGACCGCGAACGGCTCGTAGCCGAGCAGGCTGGCCACCGTGTACTCGCCCAGCACCAGCGCGAGCGTCAGGAACGACGCGCTGGCCAGGGCCGAGCGCAGGTTCGGCACCACGACCCGCAGCAGCACGTGCGGCCAGGACGCGCCCAGGTTCCGGGCCGCCTCGACCAGCGTGCGCACGTCCATGGTGCGCAGCCCGGCGTCCAGCGAGCGGTAGACGAACGGCAGCACCAGCACGACGTACGCGAGCACGAGCACGACGGGGAACCCCGGGTCCTGGATCGCGATCAGCGTGCCCCAGAACGGCGTCGGCGCCAGGATGTCGGCCCCGTCCCGCAACGACGTCGTCAGCCCGGCCACGAACGTGATGGGCGGCACCACCAGCGGCAGCGTGCACAGCACCTCCATCACCGGCCGCAGTCGCGGCGCGAACAGCCGTACGGCCAGCATCGCCGGCAGCGCCAGCAGCAGGACCAGCACGATCGTCGCGGCGGCCAGCGACAGCGACAGCAGCAGCGAGCGCGCGAAGCCCTCGGCCGTCAGCAGCTCGCCGTAGGCGGAGAACGACACCCCGGTGGCCGGGTTGTGCACCGTGTACCAGAGCGAGGCGCCGAGCGGGATCAGGAAGTAGGCCGCGGCCAGCGCGAACACCAGGCCGCGCCACCAGCGGGGCCGGGCGGGCGGTTTGGCCGCCGCGGCGGCGACGGGCTCCAGCCCGGTCAGCGCAGCCATCGGGAGCTCCTCCTCTGCAGCGGCAGGTAGATCGCCATCACCAGCCCGGCCACCACGATCATGTCCAGGCTGAGGGCCAGCGCGATGTTCTCGTAGCCGACCAGCACGTCACCGGTCAGCGCGCTGGCGATCTTCAGGGTGACCAGCGGCACGACGGTGCCCACCATGGCGTTGGCGGTCGCGTACGCCGAGAACGCCGACCCGAACAGCAGCACCACCCCGCCCAGCATCGCGGGCGCGAGCACCGGCAGCGCGACGAAGCGCCAGTAGTGCCAGGCGGTCGCGCCGCTGTTGGCGGCGGCCTCGCGCCACTGGGGCTTCAGCCCGTCCAGCGCGGGCGCCATGACCAGCACCATCAGCGGGATCGCGAAGTACAGGTAGACGATCGCCAGCCCCCAGAACGTGTACAACGACCCCGAGGGCAGCCCCACCAGGCCGCTGATCACGCCCGAGTTGCCCAGCGTGGCGATCCAGAAGAACGCCAGCGGCACCCCGCCGAAGTTGGCCAGCACGCCGGAGGCGGTCAGCACGGCCTCGCGCAGCAGCGTGAAGCGCGAGGTCACCACTGCGTAGGCGAGGAACGTGCCGAGGACGGCCCCGGCCAGCGCCACCACGGCCGACAGCTTGACGCTCCCGGCCATGGCGACGAGGTAGCCGCCCTGGAGGCTCTGCGCGAGGTTGGCCAGGCTCGGCCGTCCCTGGACGGTGAAGGCCCCCGCGACCAGCGCGACCGCCGGGACCCCGAAGACGAGGGCGAAGAAGGCCAGCAGGGGCAGGGCGCCGGCCCAGCCCCTGGAACGCGGGCGGGTCATCCCGAGATCGCGGCGTCCCAGCCGCTGGCCAGCTTGGCCTTGGCCGCGTCGACCTGCTCGGGCGTGGGGAACTCGGGCGTGCCCTCGACCTGGGGCAGCTTCGCGGCCAGCGCCTTGTCCACCGTGCCGTCGGAGGTCATGGACGGCAGCAGCACCGGACGGGCGAAGCCCTTGAGGTAGAGGTTCTGGCCCTCGGCGCTGTAGAGGTACTCCTGCCACAGCCTGGCCGCCGCCGGGTGCGGGGCGTCCTTGTTGACGGCCTGGGCGTACATCTGGAAGTACTTGCCGTCGGCCGGCACGTTCACCTTCCAGTCCAGGCCCTTGGCGGCCATCTGGGGGGCGTAGGCGGCGTTGTTGTAGTCCCAGTCGATGCTGATCTGGGTCTCGCCCTTCTCGATGGTCGCCGGGGTCGTCTCGACCGGGTTGTAGTTGCCGGCGTCCTTGAGCTTCTTGAAGAAGTCGATGCCGGGCTGGATGTCGTCGAAGGACCCGCCGTTCGCGATCGCGGCGGCGTACACGCCGGCGAAGGCCGAGCCGGACTTGGTCGGGTTGCCGTTCATCGCGACCTTGCCCTTGTACTCGGGCTTGAGCAGGTCGGCGTAGCTGGTCGGGCAGTTGGCGATCTTCTTGGCGTCGCAGCCGATCGAGACGTAGCCGCCGTAGTCGTTGGTCCAGAGCCCGGTCGGCTCCTTCTGCCCCTCGGGGATCTTGTCGAACGACTGCACCTTGTACGGCGCGAACAGCCCTTCCTTAGCGCCGCTGATCGCGAACGACTGGCCGAGGTCGAGCACGTCGGGGGCGCGGTCCTGGCCCTTGCGGGTCTTGACGGCGTTGATCTCGTCCGCGCTGGCCGCGTCGGGCGTCTCGCTCTCGATCTTGATGCCGTACTTGGCCTCGAACGACTTGATGATCTCGCCGTAGTTGGCCCAGTCGGGCGGGAGCGCGATGACGTGGAGGTTGCCCTCCTTCTTGGCGGCCTCGACGAGCTTGTCGAAGCCGCCGAAGTCGGCGGCGGAGGCGGCGGTCGCCGCGTTCGCCCCGCCTTCGGCCGTCTTGGTGGTCTGCTGGCTGCTCGGGGCGGCGCCACACGCCGCGGTGACAACGGTAAGGGCCGCGATGACGCCGGCCGTACGGGCGCGAGGTGTGAACACGTCGCCTCCACTCTCCGGGGGGTGTGGAAAGAACCTAAGGGAACTTGTACAAACAAGCGAGCACCAGTAAGTCGCATAAACATTGCTCTTTCGTGAATGGAGAAGGTCGCGAATGGTTGCGCGCTATGAACGGATAGCCGCTGAGCTGCGTGATGACATCCTGGCGGGCGCGTACCCGGTCGGCTCCCAGCTCCCGAGCGAGGCCGAGCTGGCCACCCGGCACCGGGCGGCGCGCGGGACCGTGCGGCAGGCGGTGGCCGTGCTGGTCGCCGAGGGGCTGGTCGGGTCGAGGCAGGGCGCCAGGCGCATCGTGCTCGGCAACGCGCGCAGCCAGAGCTTCGCCGAGCTGCACAGCTTCGCCCAGTGGGCCAGGGCCAACGGCTACCGCATCGGCGGCCAGGTGATCTCCCAGCGCCGCCGGGCCGCCACCGCGCCCGAGTCCGCCAGGTTCGGCGGGGGCGAGGTGCTGGAGGTGCTGCGCCTGCGCTCGCTGGAGGGCGAGCCCGTCCTGGTCGAGCGGACCGTCTACGCCGAGTGGGTGGCCCCCGCCGTCGAGGCGCTGGCCGCCGACTGCGCGTCCGTCACCGAGGCCCTGTACGAGTCCGTCGGCCTGATCTTCGCCTACGGCGAGCACCTCATCGACGCCGTGCCCGCCGGCGCCGGGGACGCCCGGCTGCTGGGCGTGCGGCGCGGCAGCCCGCTCCTGCGCCAGCGCCGCGTCACCACCACGCACGAAGGCCGCCCGGTGGAGTCCTCCGACGACCGCTACCGGGCGGGCAGCGTCACCTTCAGCATCCGCAACTCGATCGGCGCCAACCCTCTGACGCGGCGGGCGGGCGACTTGCGCTTCGGGCCGTAAGAACATATGTTCGATACATAAGCGCCCGTCTTCCCCCGGGTGGCTCAGCAAAGGAACCAGAGCCGCGGGGAGAAGCGTCTTGAGCAGACTCTATGGCGATCCGATAGAGGTGTGGACCAGAGAGGGCGAGCCGACCCAGTTCGTCTGGCGCGACCGGCTCTACCTCGTCCGCAACGTGCTCGACCACTGGGTCGTGGCGCGCGAGTGGTGGAAGACCGGCGAGGGCGACCCCGGCGAGCGCCGCTTCTGGCGGGTGGAGGCGAGCCCGGGGCGCGAGGTCGGCTCGTACGAGCTGCGCTACGACACCGCCGGCCACGGCTGGCTGCTGCTGCGGGCGTGGGACTGATGGCGCCCCCGTTCCCGCACCTCGACGTGGCCTCGGCCTACTCCATGAGGTACGGCACCGCCTTCCCGCACGCCCTGGTGGAACGGGCCGTCGAACACGGCATGGACATCCTCGCGCTGACCGACCGCGACGGGCTCTACGGCGCGGTCAAGCACGTCCAGGCGTGCGCGGACGCCGGGATCGCCCCCGTGGTCGGCGTGAACCTGGCGCTCGACGTCCCGGCCGTCCCGGCGGCGCCCGGCATGCGCGCGCCGCGGCCCAGGACCGGACCGGACGCCGAGGACCGGGTCACCGTGCTGGCCCGCTCCGGCGGCTGGTCGCGGCTGTGCCGCCTGGTCACCGCCGCGCACGCCGCCGGCGAGCGCGGCGCGCCCAAGGTGACCCGCGAGCTGGTCGGCGCCTGGGCCGGGCCGGCGGGCGGCGACCACGGGTTCGGCGCCGAGGACGGGCTCGTGGTGCTGCTCGGGCCGCGCTCCGACGTCGGCCGGGCGATCGCCGAACGCCGCGACGAGCAGGCCAGGACGCTGCTCGGCCGGTGGCGCGCCGCCGTCCCCGGGGTGGTGATCGAACTGGTCGACCAGTACGGCTTCCGCGACGCCATCACGGCCGTCCGCATGCTCGGCCTGGCCGAGTCCGCCGGCGTGCCGGCCGTGCTGACCAACGCCGCCCGCTACCTCGACCCGGCCGACCACCAGGTCGGCGACGTGCTCGACGCGGCCCGTCGGCTCGTCCCGCTGCACCCGCGGCACCTGGAGAGCACCACCTCGCACGCCTACCTCAAGAGCACCAAGGAGATGTGGCAGGTGGCGGCCAAGGTCTGCGGCGCCGACCGGGAGCGGGTGGCCCGGCTGCTGTTCACCACCAGGCGCCTGGCCGAGGCGTGCTCGATGGACCCGCTGCGCCTGCTCGCGCTCAGGAACGACCCGCCCGACCTCAACCTGCCCGAGGTCGGCCGCGACCCGGTGCCGCTGCTGCGCAACCGCGTCGAGGACGGTCTGGTCCGGCGCGGCCTCGACCGTTCGGCGGAGGCCAGGGAACGCCTGCGGGCCGAGCTGGACGTCATCGAGCGCAAACGCCTGTCGGGGTACTTCATCGCCGTGGCCGGCATCACCGACATGATCCGCGGCATGGACATCCGCTGCGCCATCCGCGGCTCGGGCGCCGGCAGCCTGGTCAACTACCTCATCGGCATCGGCGAGGTGAACCCGCTCGAACACGGCCTGCTCATGGAGCGTTTCCTGTCGGAGGGCCGCGTCGGCCTGCCCGACATCGACGTGGACGTGGAGTCGGCCCGCCGGCTCGACTGCTACAAGGCCATCTTCGACCGCTACGGCGAGGCCCGCGTGGCCTGCGTGTCCATGATGGAGACCTACCGCGCGCGCAGCGCCATCAGGGACGTCGCCGGCGCGATGGGCCTGCCGCCGCACGAGATCGACGCCATCGCCAAGGCGTTCCCGCACATCAGGGCCAGGCAGATCACCGCGTCCCTGGCCGACCTGCCCGAGCTGCGCGAGAGCCGGCTCGGCGAGGCCGGGCTCGACCGGGTGTTCCGGCTGGCCGAGAAGCTGGACGGCCTGCCCAGGCACATCGCGCTGCACCCGTGCGGCGTGCTGGTCGGCAACTCGGGCCTGCGCGACAGGACGCCGGTGGAACGCAGCCTGCTGGAGTTCCCGATGTCCCAGTTCGACAAGGACGACGTGGAGGAGGCCGGCCTGCTCAAGCTGGACGTGCTGGGCGTGCGGATGCAGTCGGCCATGGCGTACACGCTGAGCGAGATCAAACGCGTGGACGACATCGAGGTCAGGCTGGACGAGCAGGCCGGCGACGACCCCGGCGTCGAGTACGTCCCGCACGACGACCAGGAGACCTACGACATGATCTGCGCCGGCCGCACGCTCGGCTGCTTCCAGATCGAGTCGCCGGGCCAGCGGGAGCTGGTGGCCAAGCTGGAGCCGCGCCGGATGCACGACCTGATCGTGGACATCTCCCTGTTCCGGCCGGGGCCGGTCAACTCCGACATGGTCACCCCCTACCTGGAGGCCAGGCACGGGTGGCGGCAGCCGTACTACCCGCACGCCCGGCTGCGCGAGGCGCTGAAGGAGACGCACGGCGTGGTCGTCTTCCACGAGCAGGTGCTGAAGATCATCTCGGTGATGACGGGACGCGACCTGTCCTTCGCCGAGACCCTCCGGCGCACCCTCGGCACGCCGGAGGGCCGGGAGCGGGTGCGCACGGCGTTCGTGCCGCTGGCCAGGGCCAACGGGTTCGGCGACGCGGCGGTGGAGCGGGCCTGGAAGGTGCTCGACGCGTTCGGCGCCTTCGGGTTCTGCAAGGCGCACGCGGCGGCGTTCGCGCTGCCCACCTACCAGTCGGCCTGGCTCAAGCGGCACCACGCGGCGGCGTTCTTCGCCGGGGTGCTCACCCACGAGCCCGGCATGTACCCGCAGCGCGTCATCATCGACGAGGCCCGGCAGTGCGGGGTCGAGATCCTGCCGCTCGACGTCAACGGGTCCGGCAAGGACTGGCGGGTGGAACGGCTCGGCCCGCGCCCGCCGCTGCGGCTCCGGGTGAGCCCGTCGGAGCTGGGGGAGGAGCGGCGTCCGGTGCGGCAGGAGTTCAGGATCGGGGAGATCGGCCGCGGTTACGCGCTGCGGGTGCCGTTCTCGGCGATCAAGGGGGTGAGCGAGGCCGAGGTCGAACGCATGGTGGCCGGGCAGCCGTACACGTCGCTGGCCGACTTCTGGGACCGGGCCAGGCCCTCGCGCCCGACCATCGAGCGCATCGTCCAGGTCGGCGGCCTCGACGCGCTGCACGGCCTGCGTCCCGGCGGCCCCCGCTGGCGTCCGGGCGAGCTGACCCGGCGTGACCTGATCGCCCAGGTGGGGGCGCTGGAGCGGGCGTCGTCCATCGGCGTGCGCTCGGCCGCGCCCCGGTCCAGGCGCTACACCGCGGCGCCGCCGCGTCCCCGGGCCGAGCCGCCGTCCACGCAGCTGCCGCTCGGCTTCGGCGAGCACCTGCCGCCCGGCGAGCTGCCCGAGATGACGGAGACGGAGATGGTCGAGGCCGAGCTGGAGATCCTCGGCATCGACGTCAGCCGGCACGTCATCAGCTTCCACGACGAGCTGCTCGACGCGCTCGGGGTGGTGCGCTCCAAGGACCTGCTCGCCCAGCGCAACGGCGCGGAGGTGCTGGTCGCGGGGGTGAAGGTGGCCACCCAGACGCCCGCCGTGCGCTCGGGGCAGCGGGTCATCTTCACCACCCTCGACGACTCGACGGGGCCGGTCGACCTGACCTTCTTCGAGTCGGTGCAGGGCAGGTGCGCGGCGACGGTGTTCGGCTCGTGGCTCATGCTGGCCAGGGGGGTGGTCCGCCGGACGGGGGCCCGCGCGGTCTCCATGCGCGCCGTCGACTGCTGGAACCTGACCGACCTGGACGCGCTGTGGCGGGCGGAGGGCGTGGAGGCCGTCCGCGCCCTGCTCGACCGGGCCCCCGACGAGCGGCCCGGAGTCGGCGGACGCAGGATCGAGTACGCCAACGGCTTCCGGCTCTCGCCCTACTCCGACCTCGGCCCCGCCATCGCCGCCCCGCCCCGGCAGCTCTGGCACGCCAGCCCCGGCAGCTCCGGCCCGACGGCGGCCTGACCCCCGTACCCGGGGGTCGGTCGTCAGCCGGTGTGGCCGAACGGGGCCGAGCCCTGCGCGGGCCGGGTGGTCAGCCGGGTCACGACCTCGGGGCCGGGCGCGGACTCGGCGACCGCCGCGCGCAGCCGTCCGGCCACGTCGAGCCGCTGGACGCGGGTGACCTCGCGGACGGTGGCGGCGCACAGCAGGGCCGCCACCACCGCGCTGCCCAGCTCCAGCAACCCCACCCCGGTCAGCCCGTCGGAGGCGGACTCCAGCGGGAGGCGGACCGTGACCAGCGTCAGCATGCCCAGCCAGCTCAGCCACCACGCCGTCAGCAGCACCAGCCACCGCCCGCGCCGCCCGGACGGCGGCTTGGCCCGCCGCCAGATGTCGTCGACCAGCAGCGCGGGCGCGGCCAGGTTGACGACGGGGATCAGCCAGGCGGCCGCGACCGGCCCGGTGGGGCTGGAACGGTCCTTCACCTGACGGGCGCGCACCAGCCAGGTGACGTAGGCGGCCCCGGCGGCGACGGAGGTGCCCGCGACCAGCATCATCAGCACCGCGAACGTCGTCACCGCCCCCACGACCGCCTCCGCCTGCGCCCCGTGGGGACGGCCGCCGAACGCGGCGAGCTGGACGGCGAGATGACGGCCGCGGGACCGCTCGAAGACCACGAGGGCGCCCAGGGAGAGGACCTGCGCGGCAAGCGTCACATATACGGCGGAAGCAGCTTTGGTAGGCGGTGCCTGGGCGTAGCGCACGATGTTCTCCCCCCGGGCCATGCGCTGAGGTTCTGACTCACTTGTATCCCGTGAGCACCGCTGTTAATCAGCTCACCACGCCGGATTCCCACGCCCAAGCCGCGATTCCCACCCGATTGCGGACACCGAGTTTCGCCTGGATGCTGCCCAGGTGCGTCTTCACCGTCGACAGCGACACGAACAGCTCGGCGGCCACCTCCTGGTTGGTGCGTCCCCTGGCCACCAGGCGCACGACGTCGAGCTCGCGGTCGGTCAGCGGGCCGTTCGGCGGCTCGGCCGCCCGCCTGGGCTGGGTCAGGTGCTGCAGCAGCCGTACGGTGACCGACGGCGACACCAGCGCGTCGCCCCCCGCGGCGGCCCTGACCGCCTCGATGAGCAGCGTGGGGCCGCTGTCCTTGAGCAGGAAGCCGGTGGCCCCGGCGCGCAGCGCGCCGTAGACGTACTCGTCGAGGTCGAAGGTGGTGACGATGACCACCCGCATCGGGTTCTCCACGCCCGGCCCGGCCAGCACGCGGGTCACCTCCAGCCCGTCGAGCTTGGGCATCCTGATGTCGAGCAGGCACACGTCAGGGCGTAGCCGCCTGGCCTCGGCCACGGCCTCGGCGCCGTCGGCCACGGCGGCCACGACCTCCATGTCCGGTTGAGCGTCCAAGATCATTTGGAAGCCGGTGCGCACCAGCTGCTGGTCGTCGGCGATGAGAACCCGAATAGTCACGGCTCAACTCTAAGGATCAGCCGTTCGGCCGAGGCCGAAATGGACGCACGGCCGATCCGCCGCCACCCCCCGCCGCGGAAAGGTTGGGGCCATGAACGATGTGCTTGTTGGACGAGCCCTGGCCAAGCGGTTCGGGCAGACGGTCGCCCTGGGCGGCGTGGACATCACGGTACGGGTGGGAGAGGCCGTGGCCATCATGGGCCCGAGCGGTTCCGGCAAGTCGACCCTCCTCCACTGCCTGGCCGGGATCATGAAGCCGGACGACGGCGAGGTCCACCTGCTGGGCCAGCGCATCGACGCCATGGGCGAGCGGCAGCGCAGCGCCCTGCGCCGCACCCGCTTCGGCTTCGTCTTCCAGTTCGGCCAGCTCCTGCCCGAGCTGCCCGCCGAGGAGAACGTGGCGCTCCCGCTCATGCTGGGCGGTGTGCCGCGGGCCCAGGCCGTACGGCAGGCCCGCGAGTGGTTCCCGCTGCTCGGCCTGCACCAGATGGAGACCCGGCGGCCCGGCGAGCTGTCCGGCGGCCAGGCCCAGCGCGTGGCCATCGCCAGGGCGCTGGTGAGCAAGCCCGCCGTGGTCTTCGCCGACGAGCCGACCGGCGCGCTCGACCAGCAGACCGGCCAGGACACCATGCGCCTGCTCACCGAGGCGACCAGGCACAACGGGGCCTGCCTGATCGTCGTCACGCACGACCCCAACGTGGCCGCCTGGTGCGACCGCACGGTCGAGGTCCGCGACGGCCGCCTGCTCGCCCACGGGGTGACCGCGTGAACCTCGACCTGACCTGGCGGCTGCTCAAGGGCGGCGGCCGCAGGGGCATGCTGGGCACCTGGCTCACCTTCGGCGCGGTCGCGGTGGCCACGGGGCTGCTGCTGTTCGCCGTCGCCGCGAACGTCGCCTTCGGCGCCAGGGCCGACCGCAGCGCCTGGCGCAACCCCGTGGCGGCGGCCCAGAAGGACGCGGTGGCCGTCGAGGCCTCCCGCTTCGACTACGTGGACGGCAAGACGATCACCGTCGTCGACCTGGCCGCGCTCAAGCCGGGGGCGCCCGCCCCGCCCGGCATGCCGCGCTTCCCGGCCCCCGGCGAGGTGTGGCTGTCGCCCGCCCTGTCCGAGCTGGCCGCGAGGTTGCCCGCCGACCGGCTGGCCAAGCGCTACCCGGCGCCGAAGGGCGTGCTGGGCGACGAGGCGCTGGTCCAGCCCGAGGAGCTGGTCGCGGTGGTCGGCCACGCGCCGGACGCGCCCGCGATGACCGCCGAGCGCAGCGACGACTGGATCCTCGGCAAGCCGCCGGTCAAGGTCGCGACCCTGGCGGGCACGCCCAGCGAGGACGCCCAGGCGTACCAGGTGCTGGCGCTGATCGCCAGCGTGCTCATGGTGGTGCCGCTGCTGGTGTTCGGCGGCGCGGCGGCCCGGCTCACGGTCGCCCGGCGCGACCAGCGGCTGGCCGCGCTCAGGCTGATCGGCGCGACGCCTGGCCAGGTGGTCGGCATGACGGTGGCCGAGGCCGTGCTGGTCGCCTTCGCCGGGGCCCTGGCCGGGGCCGTCGCGTTCGGGGCGGCCGTGCCGCTGCTGGCGCGCATCCCGATCCAGGGCGGCACCTGGTTCGTCGCCGACCTGTTCCCGAACCTGCTGATCCTGGCCGGCGTGCTGGTCGCGGTGCCGCTGCTGGTGGGGCTGTCGGCGGTGGTCGGGCTGCGCCGGGTCGTGGTCAGCCCGCTCGGCGTGGCCAAGCGGGAGACGCCGCCCGGCATGCGGTTCGTCCGCGTGCTCGCGCTGCTCGCGGTGCTGGCGGTGTTCCCGCTGCTCACCAGGGGGACCAGCGTGGCGATCGTGGCCGTTGCGCTCGGGCTGGCGTTCCTGTGCCTGAACCTGGCCGGACCGTGGGTGGTCGGCCTCATCGGCAAGGTCGCGGCCGGGACCGCGCGCCGGCCCGCGCGGCTGCTGGCGGCCCGCAGGCTGGTGGACGATCCGCGCTCGGCCTGGCGGACCGTCAGCGGCGTGGCCCTGACCGGCTTCGTGGCCGGGTTCCTCGGCCTGCTCAGCCCCGGCGCGTTCGGCGGGGACGCCGGGCCCGCCCAGCTCAGCGTCGTGGCGCCGGTGGGAGAGACGGCGAAGGTGGCCGGCCAGGCCCGCGACCGGCTGGCGCGGGCGGGCGTCACGGCCACGGTGAGGACCGTCAAGCACACCGTGGTCGCGGCGCTCGGCAGCGGCGCCGACGACGTCGTGGTGGACCGGGCGCGCACCGCGCTGAGCGACCTCGTGCCGGGGCGCACCCCGACGACGAAGGCCGACGACCAGCGCTTCGGCCTGCAGATCCTGGCCGACGTGCGGGTGGGCACGATCGTGGTGCTGTCGGTGTCGTTCCTGGTGGCGATCGCCAGCGCGGGCATCACCGCGGCCTCGTCGGTGCTGGACCGGCGGCAGACGTACGCGCTGCTGCGGCTGGCGGGCACGCCCCTGGAGGTCCTGGACCGGGCCCGGCGGGCCGAGACGCTGATCCCGATGGCCGTGATGGGCGGCGGCGCGATCCTGGTGGGCGCGTTCTGCGCGCTGCCGTTCATGATCGGCGGAGTGAGCACGAGCGGCGTGGTCACGCTGCTGGTCTGCGTGGGCGCCGGGTTCGCGGGCGTGATCGGCGCGGGCGCGCTGAGCAGGCCGCTGCTGCGCTCGGTGACCGACGACCCGGCGCCCCGGCCGGACTGATCGCCGGGCCGGGCCGGGCCCGGCCCGGCACGGGTCAGCTCAGCACGGATCAGCCGAGCACGAGGTCGCGGACCGTGCGCAGCGACTGCTCGTCGCGCGGTCCCATCACCAGCAGGCTGGTGACCGGGCTCTTGTGCCACAGTTCGAGCCGTTCCCTGATCCGGCCGGGCGGGCCGACGAGCGAGATGCCGTCGGCCAGCTCGTCGGGGATCGCCCGGAACGCCTCGTCCTTGCGGCCGGCCAGGTAGAGCGCCTGGATGTGCTCGGCCGCCGCGGCGAAGCCCATGCGGCCGATGATGTCGGCGTGGAAGTTGCGCTGCTTGGCGCCCATGCCGCCGATGTAGAGCGTGAGCATCATCTTGACGCCGTCGAGGGCGGCCCTGACGTCGTCGGAGATGACGACCATCACCATGGCGGCGATCTCGAAGCCGGGGGCGCGGCCGGCCAGCGCGTCGCCGTACATCTCCTCGATCTTGCCGGGGAAGGCGAACAGCGGCAGCCAGCCCTGCGCGATCTCGGCGGCCAGGGCGACGTTCTTCGGGCCCTCCGCGCCGAGATAGACGGGGATGTCGCGGCGCAGCGGGTGGGTGATGAGCTTGAGCGGCTTGCCCAGGCCGCCCGCCAGGGGCAGCGGGTAGTGGTCGCCGTCGCTGGTCACCGGCTCCTCGCGGCGCCACACGCGGCGCATGATCTCGACGTACTCGCGGGTCCTGGCCAGGGGCCTGGCGAACGGCTGCCCGTACCAGCCCTCCACGACCTGCGGGCCGGAGGCGCCGATGCCGAGCAGCAGCCGGCCGCCGGTCAGGTGGTCGAGCGTCATCGCGGTCATCGCGGTCGTGACCGGCGGGCGGGCCGAGATCTGCGCCACCGACGTGCCCAGCTTGATCCGGCTCGTACGCGCTCCGTACCAGGCCAGCGGGGTGAACACGTCGCTGCCGTACGCCTCGGCGGTCCACACCGAGTCGTAGCCGAGGCGTTCGGCGGCGAGGACGGTCTCCGTGGCGTCGTCGGCGTCGCGCTGCCAGTAACCGAGGTTCAGGCCGAGCTTCATACGCACCTCCGGAATAAAGTTCCATTACCGAGGCCGCAGTGTCAATGCGTGATCTCCCGGGGAGATCAGACATTGTGCTCAAGAGTCTCTGCCGTCTCTTCTGCCTGCTGCTCCTGCTGTCGCCGGCGACCGAGCCGACGATGGCCGTGAGCGCCTCGCGGCCGAACATCGTGTTCGTGATGGCCGACGACCTGGAGAGCGGCACGCTGCCCTACTTCCCGGCCATCAACTCGGAGCTGGTGGCGAAGGGCACCTCCTTCAGCCGGTTCTTCGTGACGAACTCCTGGTGCTGCCCCTCGCGCACGTCGATCCTGCGCTCCCAGTACGTCCACAGCCACGGCGTCCTGACCAACACCGCCCCCGAAGGGGGGTTCGACCGCTTCCACTCCCTCGATCTGGAACGTTCCACGATCGGCACCTGGATGCAGCAGGCCGGCTACCGCACCGCGCTGATGGGCAAGTTCCTCAACCACTATCCCGGCGCCACCGCCGACGCCGCCTACGTCCCGCCCGGCTGGGACGAATGGGACGTCCCGGTCCGCAAGCTCTACGAGGAGTACGGCTACCGCCTCAACGAGAACGGCGACCTGTACGACTACGGCTGGTCGGAGGAGGACTACCTGTCCGACGTGCTGGCCGACAAGGCCCGCGACTTCATCACCGGCGCCGACGAACCGTTCTTCCTCTACCTGACGCCCATCGGCCCGCACAACCCGGCCAACCCGGCGGTCCGGCACGTCGCCGACCTGCCCGAGGTCACCGCGCCGCGCACGCCGTCGTTCAACCAGGCCGACGTGAGCAAGGAGCCGCTGTGGCTGCGCTCCCTGCCCTCGCTGACGCAGGAGGACATCGACCGGGTCGACGAGCGCCACCGCAGGCGGCTGCGGTCGATGCTGGGCGTGGACGACCTGGTCCGCTCGGTGATCGAGGCGTTGCAGGCGTCCGGCAAGCTCGACAACACCTACATCATCTTCACCTCCGACAACGGCTTCCATCTCGGCACACATCGGCTTCCCCAGGGCAAGACGACGCCGTTCGAGGAGGCGATCAAGGTTCCGTTCGTGGTGCGTGGGCCGGGGATCCGGGCGGGGGCCACGATCGGGCAGCTCGGCGCGACCGTGGACATCGCGCCGACGATCGCCGAGCTGGGCGGGGCCGCCGTGCCGTCGTTCAGCGAGGGGCGCTCGCTGGTGCCGCTGCTGCGCGGCAGCCCGCCCGCCCAGTGGCGCAAGAACGTGCTGGTCGAGTTCAACAGGCCGGTCAACCGGTCGTCGGCGGCCCAGACCCCGGTGCCCTCCTACCAGGCGCTGCGCACCGAGCGCTACACCTACGTCAGGTACGACACGGGGGAGCGGCAGCTCTACGACCTGGCCGCCGACCCGTACCAGCTCGACAACCTCGCGGCCACCGCCGAGCCGGCGCTGCTGGCCGGCCTCGACGCCCGGCTCCAGGCGATGCGGGCCTGCTCGGGGACGGGATGCCGGGAGGCCGACGCGCGTCAGTGACCGGGGAACAGGGCGGGGTAGGCGTGCGCCAGGTGGTCGGTCACCGCCTGCTGGGCCTCCTCCGGGTCGCCCGCCGCGATGGCCGCGCGGATGCGCTCGTGGTCGGCGCGCAGCACGGACGGGTCGCCGAGGCGTTCGACCGCTTCGATGGCGTTCCTGCGCATCGCGTCCCGGAGTGAGCGCATGATGGCGGCGATGAGCCGGTTGCCCGAGGCGTCCGCGATCGCGCAGTGGAAGGCGGTGTCGTGCTCCACGAACTCCTCGGCCGTGGCCGCCCGGTCCATGCCCTCGATCGCGGCGGCCAGTTCGGCGACGCCGGCCCGGGTCGTCGCCGCCGCGTGCGCGGCCGACCAGCGTTCGATCATCAGCCGGGCGTCGACGACCTCGCGCTGCTCCAGGGTGGCCAGGCCCAGGTTGAGCCGGAGCAGGTCGGTGAGCGCCGTGTCGGGCCGCGAGGTCAGCACGGCTCCCGCGTCCGGACCCCTTCCCACCTGCGAGGACACCACGCCCAGGGTCTCCAGGACGCGTAGCGCCTCCCGCACGGACGAGCGGCCGACGCCCAGTTGCTCGGCCAGCTGGCGTTCGCCGGGCAGCCGGTCGCCCACGGTCAGGCCGTCCTCGGCGATGCGCCGTTCGATCTGGGCGAGCACGTCCTCGAACGCCCGTGTGCGTTTCACCGATGCCTCCCCGGTGCTGGCCCGGAACTGTGTGGTTAGGTATGGTCTGACCATACAGTGGTCGGACCATTCGTTGGGAGAGTCGTGCGAGTCGCCCTGTTCATCACGTGCGTGAACGACACGCTCTTCCCGGGCACCGGCAAGGCCGTCGTGTCGCTGCTGCGCAGGCTGGGCTGCGACGTGGAGTTCCCCGTCGCCCAGACGTGCTGCGGGCAGATGCACGTCAACACCGGTTACCGGGCGGAGGGCGTGCGGCTGGCCAAGAAGTTCACCGAGGTGTTCGCCGGGTACGACGCCGTCGTGGCGCCGTCCGGGTCGTGCGCGGCCATGGTGCGCGAGCAGTACCCGAAGCTGGTGCGGCCGGGCAGCAGGGGCGCGGCGGCCGTGGCCGAGGTCGTGCCCAAGGTGTACGAGCTGAGCGAGTTCCTGCTGGACGTCCTGAAAGTCGACGACGTTGGCGCATATTTCCCGCACCGGGTGACATATCACCCGACGTGCCATTCGCTGCGCGGGCTGCACCTGGGCGACCGGCCCACCCGGCTGCTGCGGAAGGTCCGAGGTCTGGAGCTCGTGCCGCTGCCCGGCGCGGAGGAGTGCTGCGGCTTCGGCGGCACGTTCGCGGTCAAGAACCCGGCGGTGTCGGCCGCCATGGGGGCCGACAAGGTGCGCGGCATCCTGGACACGGGCGCCGAGGTGATCTGCGCGGCCGACAACTCGTGCCTGATGCACATCGGCGGCACCCTGAGCCGTCAGAAGACGGGGGTCAGGACGATGCACCTGGCGGAGATCCTCGCAGCCACGGAGGAGACCCGATGAGCGCGACATTCCTCGGCATGCCCGGAAATTTCCCGAAAAATGCGGCGAAAGCCGTGGAGGACTCGCAACTGCGGTTCAACCTCCGTAAAGCCACCCACACCATTCGCGGCAAGCGCGCCGGCGTCGTCGGCGAGCTGCCCGACTGGGCCGAGCTGCGCGCGGCCGGCAAGGCCGTCAAGGATCACACGCTCCGCCACCTCGACCGCTACCTCCTCCAGCTGGAGGAGGCCGTCCGGCGGGCGGGCGGCACCGTCCACTGGGCCAGGGACGCCGAGGAGGCCAACCGCATCGTCGGCGACCTGGTCGCGGCCACCGGCGAGACCGAGGTGGTCAAGGTCAAGTCGATGGCCACCCAGGAGATCGGGCTCAACGAGGCGCTGGCCCGGCGTGGCATCACCGCGTACGAGACGGACCTGGCCGAGCTGATCGTGCAGCTCGGGGACGACTTCCCCAGCCACATCCTGGTCCCCGCGATCCACCGCAACCGGTCGGAGATCCGCGAGATCTTCCTCGACCGCATGCCCGGCGTGCCCGACGGCCTCACCGACGAGCCGCCCGCCCTGGCCGAGGCCGCCCGGCTGCACCTGCGCGAACGTTTCCTCAGGAGCAAGGTCGCCGTCTCCGGGGCGAACTTCATGATCGCCGAGACCGGCACGCTGGTCGTGCTGGAGTCGGAGGGCAACGGCCGCATGTGCCTGACCCTCCCCGAGACGCTCATCAGCGTCGTCGGCATCGAGAAGCTGCTGCCGACCTGGCGGGATCTGGAGGTCTTCCTCCAGCTTCTTCCGCGCAGCTCCACAGGTGAGCGGATGAATCCGTACACCAGCACGTGGACCGGCGCCACCGAGGGCCAGGACTTCCACCTGGTGCTGCTCGACAACGGCCGCACCGACGTGCTCGCCGACGAGGTGGGCCGCCAGGCGCTGCGCTGCATCCGCTGCTCGGCCTGCCTGAACGTGTGCCCCGTCTACGAACGCGCGGGCGGCCACGCGTACGGCTCGGTCTACCCCGGGCCGATCGGGGCCATCCTCACCCCGCAGCTCAGGGGCATGTCCTCGGACCTGGACGCCTCGCTGCCGTTCGCCTCCAGCCTGTGCGGGGCCTGCCTGGAGGTCTGCCCGGTGGCCATCGACATCCCCGAGGTGCTGGTGGACCTGCGGGCCAGGGCGCCGCACGCGGCGGCCGAGCGCGCGGGCATGAAGGCCGCCGGCTGGGTGCTGGACGACCAGGCCCGGCTGGCCAGGGCGCAGCGGCTGGCCGCCCGGCTGCGCAGGCTGGTGCCCAGGCGGCGGCTGCCCGGCCCGCTGGCGGCCTGGACCGACACCCGGGACGTGCCCGACATCCCGGAAGAATCCTTCAGAGACTGGTGGGAGCGCAACGATGGGCGCGCGTGAGGAGATCCTGGCCAAGGTCAGGAAGGCGGTCGCGGGCGCGCCCGAGACGGAGGTCGCCCGGCACTACCGCACCCGCCCGGACGTGGACGACGTGGTGGGCCTGTTCGCCGAGCGGGTGCGCGACTACCGGGCCGTCGTGCACGTGCTGCCCGACGCGGACGTGCCCGGCAAGCTGGCCGAGCTGGCCGCCGGCCGCCGCATGATCGTCCCGGACGGCTTCGCCTGGGCGGCCCCGAGCAGCCCGGACGCCGGGACCGACCGGCACTGGGACACCCTCGACGCCGCCGACGGGGTGATCACCGGCTGTGCGGTGGCCGTCGCCGAGACCGGGACCATCGTCCTCGACCACGGGCCCGGCCAGGGCGCCAGGGCGCAGACGCTGATCCCCGACCACCACGTGTGCGTGGTGCGCGCCGAACAGATCGTCGCGGGCGTGCCCGAGGCGCTGGCCAGGCTCGACCCGGCCCGCCCGCTCACCTGGATCAGCGGTCCGTCGGCGACCAGCGACATCGAGCTGAACCGGGTCGAGGGCGTGCACGGCCCCCGGACCCTCGAAGTGATCATCAGCACCTGACCGCGACCGCCGGCACGTCCAGGGTCGTCAGTGCCTGGCGCCGCAGCGACGGCGCAGGCAGGTCAGTACCTGAGCACGGCCGCCACGTCCTGCACGTCGTCGGTGAACCACAGTTCGGCGTCCGTCATGGCGGCGGCCCTGACCACGGCCGAGTCCGCGCGCTCCTCGACGGGCTGCTCGACGCCCCAGCGCCGCAGCTCGCCCTGGTCGGTGGAGAGCTGGGTGCCGCCCTCGCCGGTCCACACGGTCCGGTCGAGCTGGGCGGGCATGAGCACCGCGTGCACCCTGCCCTCGCGCAGGGCGTGCGCGACCTGGGACAGGCCGGCCGGGCCCGAGGACTCGCGGTGGCGGTCGAGCAGCTCGGCGCGGCGGCGTTCGAGCCAGTCGTCCAGCGCGCGCTCGACGTCGGCCTCGAACTGGCCGTGGTCGGAGCGGCTGCCGTGCTCGACCATCATCACCCGGTCGGCGGACTTGGTGCTGAGATGTTGCAGCAGGTAGGAGCGCGACTTCGGCTCGCCGGCCACGATGATCAGCTCGGCGCCGATCCTGCGCACCTGCTCGTCGATCTCGCGGGCGACGGCGACCGCGTTCTTCTCCCACGTCTCCTCGGCGCCCCGCTCGTACCGCTTCTGCGACCAGCCGCCCTGGGCGGTCTTCTGCAGCGGCCAGTCGGCCGCCTCCACGGTGGTCGTGCGCGGCGCGCCGCCGCCGAACACCGACAGCTCGGCCCCGGCGTGGTCCACGATGACGCGCAGGTGCGGCACGTTCTCGCCGCGCTGCCTCAGCATCGGCGTGACGTGCGGCAGCGGCGAGACGGTCGCCATCTCGTACGGCGCCCGCGCCAGCGGCTCGGCCAGCACCACCGCGCCGTGCGTGGCGAACAGCGCCTGGCCGGGCGACGGCCGGTTGGCGGCCACCTCCAGGGCGTCGATGGTCTCGGGGTCGGTCCCGTCGAGCTGGTCACGCACGCTGTGCCAGTGCGTCTCCCGCTGCGGCTCGGTGAGCGCGCCCAGATAGACCGAGGCGTACGGGCCCCGCCGCTCGTACAGCGGCCTGATGAAGTCGAGACGCACAGGTCACCACCTCCGCTCTTCGATGCCGAGGCCGAGTGCCTTGGCCACGTCGGCGATGTTCACAAAACGGCGGTCGGGAAGGGATCGCACCATGTCGGCCACCTGGTCGGGGGCGTCCACGTTCTCGGCGTGCTGGACCAGGTCGTCCTTGGAGGCGGGCCAACGGGTGTCGCTGAGCCATCTGGCCAGGTCGCTACGGATGTCGGCGCCGCGCCGGGTGATGCCTTGGGGGGTGCCGGGCTCGTGTCCCGGGGGGTACGACTGCCCTGACTCCTCGCCGGGACCGGGCATGGACTCGGTCTCCTTCCACTCCTCGGCGTGCGTGCTGCCGCCGCCGCGGACCATGCCCTCGGTCTCGTGTTTCTGCTGATCGTCCAGGCGCGGACCGTGCTTGTCGCTCCCACGTTCCATAGTTCCCTCACTCCTCTCGAATCGGCCCCTACCCCCGCTTTCGTGGGCAAACATCGTGACTGTGTAGGGTGCGCACGTGTTCGATCCCGATGCGCGCATCGCCGCCGGACGGCTCGTGCTGCGGCCGTTCGACCCCCGTGACGCCGCCCGCGTGCGGTCGGTGGTGGAGACGGTGGCGCCCGGCGACCGTTTCCTCCCGCCGGGCGCGCCCGTCCACGCCTCCGGCGTCGGCCAGTGGCTCGCGCACGGCGTGCACGAGCTGTACCGCTCGCAGCAGGGCCTGCACCTGGCCATGACCGAGGCCGACGACCGCATCGTGGGCGCCATCAGCCTGTTCAGGACGTCGTGGACGGCGGGCACCACCGAGGTCGGCTACGGCGTCCACCCGACGTACCGGGGCCGCGGCTACGCCACCGAGGCCGTACGCGCCCTGACCGCCTGGGTGTTCGCCACCACCGCCCTGCGCAGGGTGGACCTCACCGCGAACCTGGACAACCCGGCCTCCCTGCGCGTGGCGCTGAAAGCGGGCTTCACCTGGGAAGGCGTGCTGCGCGCCGCCGTGCTGGAGGAGGACGGCCCGCACGACCTGGTCGTCCTCGGCCTGCTGCGCGAGGACTCCGGCGAGCCCGCGCCCGCCCTGCCGAAGACCGAGCTGCGCACGCCCCGGCTGCTGCTGCGGCAGCCCGTCCCCGCCGACGTGCCCGGCCTGGCCGCCACCGGCGCCGACCCGCTCACCCAGGCCAGGACCGGCGTCCCCCGCGACTACAGCGAGGAGCACGCCCGCGCGTTCGTCGACATCTGCGAACGGATGCGGATGAGGGGCGCGGGCATCGCTTTCACCGTGGAGGAGTTCACCACCACCCGTTTCGTGGCCAACGTGGACCTCAGGGACCTCGACTGGCGCAACCGTACGGCCGAGGTCGGCTACATGACCGCGCCCTGGGCCCGCGGCCGGGGCTACGCCGGCGAGGCCGTGGCCGCGATCGCCCGCTGGCTGTTCGAGCGCCACGGCTTCCGCCGGTTGCAACTGCGGGCCGCGGCGTCGAACCCGGCCTCGCAACGCGTGGCGGAGAAGGCCGGCTTCACCCGCGAGGGCGTGGCCCGCGCCGCGCTCGACGGCGAGGACCTGGTCGTCTACAGCCTGGTCCCGTCCGACCTGGCCTGAGGGCACAGCGGACTGGCCGCGCCGGCCCATGGTGAAACCCGGCCGGAACCGTCACCCTGGGGATGAGGACGGTGAGGCTGAATGATCACGGTTGTCGGCTGGGACGGGGTCGAGCTGCCGGCCGGGGCCGCGGGCAGGCTGCGCGAGGCGGAGCTCGTCGTGGGCCCCGCCGCCATTCTCGGCCGGCTCGGGGTCGACGGGCGCGCCGCGGACGACGGCGACGTGCTCCAGGCCCTCGACGGCCATCTCGGGCAGGACCGGGGCCCGGCCGTCGTGGTCGCCGAGGGCGATCCCGGCTTCTTCGGAGTCGTCCGCACATTACGGGCGCACGGCCTGCGGCCGGACGTCCTGCCGGCCACCTCGCTGATCAGCCGCGCCTTCGCCTGCGCCGGGCTCAACTGGGAGGACGCCCTCGTCGTCGCCCCCTCCGGCCCCGGCCGGCTCGCCCGCGTGGTGAACGCCTGCCGCGCCCATCCCAAGGTCGCGCTGCTCGTCGCGCCCGGCGTCGGCCCCGCCGAGATCGCCAGGGAGCTGGCGCCGACCACGCCGCGCGCCCTGATCGTCTGCGAGGACCTCGGCGGCCCGGGACAGCGCGTCACGCACAGCCGCATGGGCGAGGCCACCACCCGGCCGTGGAAGGACCCCGACGTGGTCCTCGTCATCGACCCGCTGCACCGGCCCGGTCAGCCGGGCTGGGTGGCCGGGGCGCAACCCGGCCCGGCGGAGTGGGCGCTGCCGTGGGAGAGCGGGCTGCCCGCCGAGGTGCGGGCGTTCGTCCTGGCCAAGCTGGGTCCCCGGCTCGGCGACCTGGTCTGGGACGTCGGCGCGGGCGAGGGGGAGATCGCCGTCGAGTGCGCCAGGCTGGGCGCGGCCGTCGTGGCGGTCGAACGCGACCAGTCCGCCTGCGCGCGGCTGCGTGCCAACGTGCTGGCCCACGGCGTCAAGGTCGCCCTGACCAGGGGGCAGGCGCCCGCCGCGCTCGAACCGCTGCCCGATCCCGACGCCGTCTTCGTCGGCGGGGGCGGCGACGACGTGGTCGCGGCGTGCGCCGCCCGCGGCCCCCGCGCGCTGGTGTGCGCGCTCGGCACGGCCGAGCGGGCGGTGGCCGTGCTGGAACTGCTGCGCGGGCTCGGCTACCGTGGCGAGGGCACGCGGATCCAGGCGTCCGCCCTGACGCCCGGCGCCGGCGGTTCCCACCGTCTGACCGCGGCGGATGCCGTCTTCGTGGTGCACGCCAGGCCCGAGCACGCAGCGTGACCTGTCCCCCACGGGCACGCATCGGTTATCCTCGCGTGACTTTGTCTACGCACCGGAGATCCCTCAATGAAGCCGCCGCTCCTGCTGATCGGGCAGGGCTCGAACGATGACGCCTACGCCGCGGAGTTCGGCAGGTTCGTCCACCGGCTGCGCTGCCGCCTCGACCACACGGCCGTCGACGTCTCCGGCGGCTATCTGGAACGCGCCACGCCGCGCCTGAGCGACTCCGTGGCGTCCCTGATGGCGCGCGGCCACCACCGTCTCGTCGCGCTGCCGCTCAGTCTCAGCAAGGTGGATGAGGAGTTCCCCGCCGCGATGGCGCTCGAACAGCAGCGCCACCCCACCCTCATGTACGACTACGGCCGTCCCCTCGGCCCCGACCCGCGCGTGCTGGCGCTGCTGGCCGACCGGCTCGGCGAGGCCGCCGCCGAGATGGCCAGGCCGCGCCCCCTGGAGCTGGTCGGCGCCCGGCCCCGGCTGCGCGCCGTCGACACCCTGGCCCTCGACGACGTCCCCGGCCAGGTCGAGCCGGGTGAGACGGCGGTCGTGCTGGTCGGCGAGGGCTCGACCGACGCCGCCGCCAACGCCGAGGTCCACCGGGTGTCGCGGCTGTTCTGGGAGACGCACGCCTACGACTACATGACCGTCGAGACCGCGTTCGTCTCGGTGACGCCGCCCGGCGTGCCCGGCGGGCTCGAACGCTGCCGCCGGCTGGGCGCCAAGCGGGTGATCGTGGTGCCGTACCTGCTGTTCGCGGGCGGCCTGCTGGAGCGCGTGTGGGCGCAGGCCCTGGCGTACGGCGCGGGCCACCCCGACCTCGACATCCGCTGCGCCGAGGTGATCGGCGACTGCGAGACGCTGGCCGACGTCGTGATCGACCGGTACGAGGAAGCGCTCCAGCTCGTCCACTGACGCTCCAGCTCGTTCACCAAATGTCACTAAGTGGAGGTGTCCGTGCTCGCCGAGACCCTGGCGGCCATCCGTCCCGCCGACCCCGAGGCGCTCGCCGAGGCCCGCGCCCACCAGGACCGGCTCACCAAGCCGCGCGGCGCGCTCGGGGCCCTGGAGGAGGTGGCCGTACGCCTGGCGGGCGCGTCCGGCGTCTGCCCGCCGCCCATGCCCGAGCCGGCCGCCCTGGCCATCTTCGCGGCCGACCACGGCGTGCACGCGCGCGGCGTCAGCCCGTGGCCGCAGGAGGTCACGACGCAGATGGTCGCCAACTTCCTGGCCGGCGGCGCGGTCGCCAACGCCTTCGCCGCCCAGGTGGGCGCGTCCGTGACGGTGGTGGACGTCGGCGTCGCCACCGACCTGCCCGACGCCCCCGACCTGGTCAAGCGCAAGGTCGCGTACGGCACCGCCGACCTGTCGCGCGGCCCCGCCATGAGCGTCGACCAGGCCGTCAGGGCGCTGGAGGCGGGCATCGCCGTGGCGCAGGAGCTGATCGACAAGGGCGCCCGCTGCCTGATCACCGGCGACATGGGCATCGCCAACACCACCGCCTCGGCCGCGCTGATCTCGGTGTTCACCGGCAAGGACCCGGCCGAGGTGACCGGCAGGGGCACCGGCATCGACGACGCGACCTACGACCACAAGGTGGAGGTCGTCCGGGAGGCGCTGCGGGTGAACGGGCTGCCCGGCGGCACCGGGCCGAGCGACGCCCTGCGCGCGCTGGCCGCCGTGGGCGGCTTCGAGCACGCGGCCATCGCGGGCTTCGTGCTGTGCGGCGCGGCCAACCGGGTGCCGGTGATCCTCGACGGCGTCATCGCCGGCTCGGCCGCCCTGGTCGCCGCCGCCCTCGACCCCCACGTCAGCGTCCACTGCGTGGCCGGCCACCGCTCGGCCGAGCCCGGCCACGCCGCCGCGCTCGACCATCTCGGGCTGCGCCCGCTGGTGGACCTGGAGCTGCGGCTCGGCGAGGGCACCGGCGGCCTGCTCGCCCACCCGCTGGTGTGCGCGGCCGTACGGGTGATGCACGAGGTGGCCACGTTCGACTCGGCGGGGGTCACGGAAAAGCCCGTGTGATGATGGGGGACACTCGAAACAGCACGTGAGGTGAGCAGTGTCCCGGTACGGTCCCATGTTCGGCCCTGACATCACGTTCCTCGGCGTGGACCGCTGCGACGTCGCGGACCCGGCCGGCTACGCCGGCGCCGACGTGGTGATCATCGGTGCGCCCTTCGACGGGGGCACCTCCAACCGGCCGGGCGCCAGGTTCGGGCCGATGGCGCTGCGCCAGACCTGCTACCTGCCGCACAACGGGTCCCGTCCGAGCCTGGCCCTGCGCGTCGACGCCCTGCGCGACCTGCGGGTGCTCGACGCGGGCGACGTCGAGTGCTACTCCGGCGACGTCGAGGGCTCGCTGGCCGCCATCGAGGACGCGGTGCACCGGATCGCCTCCTCCGGGGCCGTGCCGGTGGTGCTCGGCGGCGACCACACCGTCGCGCTGCCGGACGCGCGGGGCACCGCCAGGGCGTACGAGCCGGGCCGCACCTCGATGATCCACTTCGACGCGCACGCCGACACCGGCGACATCGAGTTCGGCCACCTGCACGGGCACGGCCAGCCGATGCGGCGGCTCATCGAGTCCGGGGCCATCCGGGGCGACAGGTTCCTGCAGATCGGGCTGCGCGGCTACTGGCCCGAGCCCGAGACGCTCGACTGGATGGCGGCGCAGCGCATGCGCTCGTACGAGATGACCGAGATCGTGACGCGGGGGCTGGAGGAGTGCCTGACGGAGTCGTTCGGGATCGCGCTCGACGAGTGCGACCAGGTCTTCCTGTCCGTGGACATCGACGTCTGCGACCCCGGGCACGCCCCCGGCACCGGCACGCCCGAGCCCGGCGGCCTGTCGGCCAGGCAGCTCCTCGACGCCGTGCGCCGGATCTGCTACGAACTGCCCGTGGCCGGGATGGAGGTGGTCGAGGTCTCGCCGCCGTACGACCACGCCGACATCACCGCCTTCCTCGGGAACCGCGTTATTCTTGAGGCACTCTCGGCCATGGCCAGACGCCGCAAAGACGCTCAGGGCGGGCCACGCTGGGACCCGTCGCAGCCTCTTCTTGACGGCCGTTGAGCCATGCGCAGCGAACGACGCACGGTGAGCCGGTAGGTTTACCTCCAAACACAACCTTCGCGAACGGGAGATTCCCCCCATGGGTCCCTACCTCCTCGGCCTGCGGCTTTCCGGCCGCCGGGTGCTCGTCGTGGGCGGCGGCCGCGTCGCGCAGCGGCGCGTCCCCGCGCTGCTCGAGGCCGGTGCGGAGGTCACCGTGGTGTCCCCGGCCGTCACCCCGGCCCTCGACGACCTGATCGCGACCGGCCGGGTCACCTGGCACGCGCGGCCGTACGAGGTGGGCGACTGCGACGGCGCCTGGCTCGTGCAGGCGTGCACCGACGTCAGGTCCGTCAACGCCGCGGTCGCCGCCGAGGCCGAGGCCAAGCGGGTGTGGTGCGTGCGCGCCGACGACCGCGACGCCTCCGCCGCCTGGACCCCCGCCGCCGGCCGGGTCGACGAGATCAGCGTGGCCGTCACCGCGGGCGGCGACCCGCGCCGGGCCGCGGGCATCCGCGACGCGGTCGTCGGCGCGCTGCGCGACGGCATGGTCGACGCCCGCCGCAACCGCACCAAGCCCGTCGGCGTGGCCCTGGTCGGCGGGGGCCCCGGCGACCCCGGCCTGATCACCGTGCGCGGGCGGCAGCTCCTCGCCCAGGCCGACGTCGTGGTGGCCGACCGGCTCGCGCCCCGGGCGCTGCTCGACGAGCTCGCCCCCGACGTCGAGCTGATCGACGCCGCCAAGGTGCCCTACGGCAGGTCGCTGTCCCAGGAGAAGATCAACGAGCTGCTGGTCGACCGGGCCAGGCAGGGCAAGTTCGTCGTCCGGCTCAAGGGCGGCGACCCCTTCGTGTTCGGGCGCGGCGGCGAGGAGATGATCGCCTGCGCGCAGGCCGGCATCCCCGTGCTCGTCGTCCCCGGCATCACCAGCGCCGTCGCGGTCCCGGCAGCGGCCGGGGTGCCGGTGACGCATCGCGGGGTGAGCCAGGAGTTCCACGTCGTGTCCGTGCACGTCGCGCCCGACCATCCGGCCTCCACCGTCGACTGGCCCGCCCTGGCCCGATCCCAGGGCACGCTGGTGCTCATGATGGCCGTCGAACGGCTGCCGAAGGTGGCCGAGGCGCTGCTTCGAGACGGACGTGCGCCGGAGACTCCCGTAATGGTGGTACAGGACGGTACCCTTCCGACCCAGCGGGCGGTAATCGCACCGCTTTCCACCGTGGCCGACCGCGTGTCCGCGGCTGGGATACGGCCTCCGGCGATCGTCATCGTCGGCGACGTCGTGCGGGTCGGCCAGGAGGTCGAGATGGTTCGAGCGGAGCGCTTGCCGTGAACACCGCCATGGATGACGGGCGGCACGAGTCGCTGGGGGAGCAGACGTTGAGCTTCCGCCCGGTGACGGACGACGACCTGCCCGATTCCGGGACTCCCGCGGGTCCGCCGTCTGCGGCCCCCTCCGGCTCGCCGTCTGCGGCCCCCTCCGGCTCGCCGTCTGCGGCCCCCTCGGGCCCGCCGTCTGCGGCTGACGCGGGGGCGCCGTCCGCGGCTTCCGGGGGGCCGTCGGCCTCGGGGGAGCCGTCGTCCGCCGCTGCCCGGCCATCGCTGTTCCAGCCGTCGCCGCGCGCCGACGAGCCCGTCCTCCCTCGGCGGCCCACCGCCCCGCGGCTCCCGGCTGCTGCGCAGGAGCCCTCCGCCGGTACGGACGAGCCCGGCCCGTCCACGGGGCCCAGCCTCTTCACGCCGTCCCGTCCGGCCGACCGTCCGAGCCTCTTCACCCCGGCCCGCGCCGCCGAGCCACGTGAGGGGGACGAGACGCGTCCGAGGCCCGCTGCCTTCTGGGAACGAGCCCCCCAGGAACCGGACGCCGCCCCGTCCCCGGAGACCGAGCCGACGCCCGCGACCCCGAACGCCGCCGCCGCCGACAGCGGAGAGACGCCTTCCGACGCCGCCCCGGACACCGACGCTGCCCCCGACGCCGGTCCCCGGCCCGACGACGACCCCGCTCCTGAAGCCGAAGCGGCGCTCCCCGCGGAAGGCGACGCCGGCCCCGGCGAGGCGCTGGACGCTGACGACAACCGCGCCGTCGCCGACCCCAGCGTCCCCGCCACCTCCGTGGCCACCGAAGACACCACCGGCTTCGACGCCTTCTCCCCGGCCGTCGATGTCCCCTCCGGCGCCGACTACCCCACCGACCCGGGAGACCTGGCGGAGGAGGAGCCCGACTCCGAGGCCGACACCGACGACGTTGCGTCCACCGTCGAGACCGATGACACCGAAGCGACCGCCGACGACCCCACCGACACCGCCCCGGACACCGACGCCGACCAGGACGTCCACCCCGACGCGGATGCCGTCGTCCCGGCGAACGGCGACCCCGAAACCGACCCCGAAACGGACGACCACGCCGACCCGGAAACCGACACGGACGCCGAGGCGAACGCCGAGGCTGACGCGGACACCGAGGCTGACGCGGACACCGAGGCTGACGCGGACACCGAGGCTGACGCGAACGCCGACGGCGCCACCGACACCGACGCTGAGGACGACGCGGAAACCGACGCCGTAGCGGAGCCGGAAGGTGCGCCGGAGGAAGGGACGCGGGTCAATGAGTTGCCGGCCGAGGTCGTCGAGGCGATGACGTCGGCGCTGAACGCGTTGCGCGAAAGCGTGTCCGACCTGCGCTTCAGCCTCGACCTGCCGGGAGCCGAGGAGGCCAGGCAGGCGCGGGCCGACCTGCTGGCCCAGCTGGAGAACTACGTCCTGCCCAGGGTGCGCACCAACACGGCCCCCGCGCTGATCGTGATCGCCGGCTCCACCGGCGCGGGCAAGTCCACCCTGGTCAACTCCCTGGCCGAGCGGAACGTCTCCCGCACCGGAGTGCGCCGCCCGACCACCGGCACCCCCATCCTGGCCTGCCACCCCGACGACCAGAAGTGGTTCGCGGAGGGCGAGCTGCTCAGCGGCCTCGAACGGCTGGACCGGCCCTCGCCCGACAGCGAGACGAGCGGCCTGGTCGTCGTGACGACCGAGAAGCTTCCGCAGGGCGTCGCGTTGCTGGACACTCCCGACATCGACTCGGTCGTCGAGGAGCACCACGAGATCGCCCACCGCATGCTCGACGCCGCCGACCTGTGGATCTTCGTGACCACCGCCGCCCGCTACGCCGACGCGCCCGCCTGGAGCCTCCTGCGCCTGGCCAAGGAGCGCGGCGCCCGCCTGGCCATCGTGTTGTCGCGGGTGCAGCCCCGGTCGGCCGACGTCGTGCTCAAGCATTTCGTCCGCATGCTGACCGAATACGGCCTGGGCGACATCGACCGGTTCGTGATCCACGAGGCGACGGTGGCCGACGGCAGGCTGCCCGACAGCGAGGTCACCGACCTGCGCATGTGGCTGGCCGAGCTCTCGGTCGACGAGGCGCGCCGGGCGCAGGCCGTGCAGGAGACCCTGAACGGGGTGCTCAACAGCTTCCGCACCCGCGTGCCCGCGCTGGCCAGGCATCTGGAGGGCCAGGCGGCGTTCCGGGCCGAGCTGCGCAGCGACGTCGAGGCCGCCTACCTGGGCGCGCTGGCCGAGATCGACAAGGCGTCCAAGAACGGCTCGCTGCTGCACGGCGAGGTGCTGGCCCGCTGGCAGGACTTCGCGGGCTCCGGCGACCTCATGCGCTCGCTGCAGTTCGGCAGGAGCGGCAAGGCGGGCAGGCAGACACCCGAGCGGGTGACGGCGTTCAAGGCGGCGATCCGGGCCGGGCTGGAGTCGGTGATCGTCGCCGCGGCCAACCGCGCCGCCGAGGAGGTGGTCGCGCGCTGGCGGCACCGCTCGGAGCTGGGCGCCAAGCTCGCCGACGGGCTCGACCGCCCGTCGGACAACCTGCTGCGGCACGCCGGGCGCGCCATCGCGTCCTGGCAGGACCACCTGAACGAGCTCGTACGCACCGAGGGCGTGACCAAGCGCTCGGTGTCCAAGCTCGTCTCGTTCGATCCCGACGCGCTCTCCCTGATCTTCACGGTCGCCATGTTCAGCGGCGGCGACGGGTCGGGCGTGCCGCACCGGCTCGTCAACGCGCTGCTCGGCGCGGAGTCGCTGCGCGGCATCGGCGCCAAGGCGCTCAGTGACCTGCGAGCCAGGATCGGCATGCTGTTCGACGAGGAATCCATGCGTTACGTACACGCTCTCGACTCGGCGGGCATCCCCGACGAGTCCGTCGCGACCCGCCTCTACCAGGCGACGTACAACCTTGAGGTCGCCCGATGACGACGACCACGCCCCCGAGGGCGGGCCTCGCGCCGAGGTTGTCCGCGCTCAACAAGGTGGTGGAGCTCGGTCCGGGGCGGCTCGACCAGAAACTGCTCACCGAGGCCGGCGCGCTGCTGACGCGGTCCGGCGACCGGCTCAAGCTGTCGTCCGAGCACACCGTGGTCGCCCTCGCGGGCGGCACCGGCAGCGGCAAGTCGTCCCTGTTCAATGCCATTTCGGGTCTTGAGCTGTCGCCCACGGGCGTACGCCGTCCGACGACGGCCCGTACCCACGCCTGCGTGTGGGGGCTGGAGGGCTCGGCGCCGCTGCTCGACTGGCTGCAGATCCAGCCGCGCCACCGCTTCTCCCGTACCAGCGCGCTCGACAAGGGCGACAGCCAGCTCCACGGGCTGATCCTGCTCGACCTGCCCGACCACGACTCGATCAGGGCGCTCAGCGACAACGAGGCCGACCGGCTCATCGGGCTGGCCGACCTGGTGGTGTGGGTGCTCGACCCGCAGAAGTACGCCGACGCCTCCACCCACCGGCGCTACGTGACCGAGCTGGCCGGGCACGACGCGGTGACCGTGTTCGCGCTCAACCAGGCCGACAAGCTCTCCGCGGCGGAGCTGGCCGAGCTGGTCATCGACCTCAACGACCTGCTGCGAAGGGAAGGCGTCGAGCATCCCAGCGTCGTACCCACCTCGGCCGTCACCGGGCGCGGCGTCGAGAGCCTCAAGAGCGTGATCGCGACCGCCGTCGGCCGCCGCCGCGCCGCCATCCAGAAGCTGGAGGCCGACCTTCAGCGGATGGAGCAGCGGCTTGGCGAGGCCATGCCGCTCGGCGACGCGCTGCTCGTGCCGTCGTCGGTCGACGAGGCGCGCAGGATGGGGCTCACCGACGCGCTCTGCGACGCGATCGGCGTCCCCGCCGTCGGCGAGGCCATGGAGAACGTCTACGCCGAGCGTTCCAGCCAGTGGGTCGGCTGGCCGTATCCGCGGTGGTTCGCCAAGTTCCGTCCGGATCCGCTGAAGAGCCTGCGTCTCGAAGACGTCGGCGACGAGATCCGCGGCATCACGACCGGCTCGGTGAGCGCGCATTCCGCCGAGGTGGCCAATGCCGTGCAGGCGCTCACCGACGGCTTGTCGGCCGGGATGGACCCGGTGTGGCGGACCGCGGTGCAGCAGGCCGCGCGCTCGCACGCGTCCCGGCTGCCGAAGGCGCTGACCGAGGAGCTCACGGAGGTGGCGCCGCGCCTCGACCGGGTGCCCGGCTGGTGGCGGCTGCTCAAGGTCTGGCAGTACCTGCTGGTGGTGGCGTTCGTGGCCGGGGTGGTGTGGCTGGTGGCCGGGCTGACCGTGCCCGCGCAACTGCCCGCGACCCTGCAACTGGTCGGCGACGGCGCGGCGCTGCCGTGGGTGGCGCTCATGATCGCGTCCGTCCTGGGGCTGGGGGCGTTGTCGGGTATCGCCTCGCGCAACTTCGTGGAGCTGGGGGCCTCGCGGGAGCGGGAACGTCTGGAGCGGGAGATGCGCCGCAGGGTGTCGACGGTGTCGGCGAAGCTGGTGGTGGAGCCGGTCGAACGCGAGCTCGGCCGCCATCACGCCTTCTACACGGCCCTGCGCGACCTCTCGGGCTGATCTTCCTCTTCCCGTACGCCACCTGCGCGACCCGGCCTTCATCCACAGCCGCGGTCCCTCACCGTCCCCTCATCCACAGAACGGCGTTCGCCGCCACCCCGCCCGGCCTGCTTCAGGCACCGTGTTCCCAGGTCGCGGGCAGTCCGCCCGCCGCATGGGAGGCACGGATGAACGACATCTACATCACGCTCACCGGAAACGTCGCAGCAGAGCCACGGCAGTACAGCTTCGACGACGGCACGAGGGTCACGTCGCTGAAGGTGTTCACCTCGCACCGCTACTTCGACAGGAAGACCGGGCAATGGACCGACGGTGAGCGCGTCTGTTTCACGGTCCGCTGCTGGCGTGCGCTGGGCGACAACGTCGCCGACTGCGTACGGGCGGGGCAACCCGTCGTCGTGTCCGGCAAGCTTCGCATCCGCGAGTTCGGCGCGGAAGGCGACCGCCGGTTCATGCCGGAGATCGAGGCCAGTGCGGTCGGGCACGACCTGCGCTGGGGCACCGGCGTCTTCACCAAGCCGGAGCGCGGGGGCGGCCTGGGCTCGATGACCAAGGAGATGCGCGAACGCCTCGACGAGGAGACCCAGGACTGGGCGATGGGCACCAAGCCCGTCCGCCCGTCCTCCCTCCACCCGACCGCCGACCCATCGGTCCCCGCGACCGCCGACGCCCCCCGAAGCGCACCCGCGCAGCCTCACGACGACAACGCCGGGCCGGACGCCGACCTCACGACGCTGGCCATAGCCGCCACCGACCCCGACGCCGCCACCCCGCAACCGAACGCACGTCCCGAACCCCAGTCCGACCCCGCCGCGGATGACGACACCACTCCCGGCACGATCACACCAGAGCAGCCGGGCCGCGGTTCGTCAGCCAAGGCCGCCACGGTCCGCGTCCTGGGCGCGTCCAGCAAGCCCCGGACGAAGACACAGACACCGGAGAAGGCCGCAGCCTGACACCATCGCCACCTGACGGCTGAGGCACCTACACCCAGTGGATGCTTCCGCTGTGACGGATACCTGGCCGCCGCTCACGAGGGCGGGCGTCTTCATGCCGACATAGGCAATCCGCCATGAAGACACCCGCCCAACCTGATCAGCACGCTCGCCGCGACGCCCCTACAACCCCACCCGCCAGGTGTGCCCACATCGAGGACACAGGGGGCGGCCGATCAAGCGAAAACCCGCCCCCGGCACAGCGCCAACCCGCCGGCTGCACACCCACCTGCACTGCGCCCGGAGGTGCGTTGCCTCGTTGGGGGCCGGGCGGGTGTCCAGGCGTCTGCTGGGCCGCCTGTTGGCGCAGGGGTCGCCCACGGGAGTCGCCTACCGGTGACGTCCGGATGTGCGGGCGGCCAATGCCGGGCCGGCACAACGGTGAGGCGGGATCCTGGCCCTGATGCCTGCCTCCGGCGGTGCTCGGGCTCGGGCACGCGCAGGCGTCGAAGCGGATGCCATCGCGCGGACATACAGCGTCCTCAGGCGGCGACGCGCACGTGGGCAAGCGCGGGCAAGCCCGATGTGACGGCAGTCGTATGTGTGATGCACTCCTTGATTGCGTAGGCCCAGACGCGCTGGTCATCGAGTTCCTCGACGGACCGGATGAAGGAGTGGTACGACCGATGGTTCACCGGCCATCGGTCAGGGGGAATGCGATCGGGGCGGAGGGCAGCAGCCGATGAGTCGTCGCCCCGCGCAGGGGACGGCCAAGGGGAGGGGGAGGGGCATCGGCTGATGGCCCCGATGTCACCCCGAAGGGGGCCGATGGAGTGTTTGTCCGTGTCAGATACCTAGAGCATGGGTCATGTCCAGGTCACGCCCCGCACCATGGTTGCTCCTTTCCGGCACTGCCCGCTCGCGGAGTGAGCGGGCGTGGTCGTTTCAACGTAGCGGTTCCCATCGCATAACGCACACTCCGCAATTATTGTGTTACACATCGTTAGTCAGGGAGGAGACGAGATGGCGGCGACCAGTCACGCCACGATCAAGTCTCGCGACGGTGTGTCAAGAATGGCCGGTCGTTGGCCATTGCTCGGGCAACGGCGCCCGCTTGTGGCGTATCTGTGCGCCATTGTCGCCCTAGATGCCGTCGCGATCACCTTGTTCACGAGATCTACCGAGTTCCACTGGCCGGATTTGCTGACCTTTGCCGCTCTCATGGCGTGTGGCGCGGTCTGCATCGAGGCCAGCAGGCGTCTGGGCATGCCCGCCGGGGTCTCGCGTGACCTGTTGTCGGCCTGGTGGCTGCCGGTCGCTCTGCTCCTGCCGCCGGTCTACGCCCTCTTTGCGCCGATCGTGCTGCAGATCCTTCTCCAGGTGCGCGTGCGCGCCACAGTTCTCTACCGCCGGGTGTTCAGCTCGGCGGCCATCGGCCTGGCCGGCTGCACGGCGTCGGTCGCCTTCCACTGGGTCGTCCCCGACCCCTGGGTACTGACGCGGGGGAGTGGGCCGCCGATCGCCTACGCGGTTGCGGCCGCCGTGCTGTTCTCCCTGCTCAACATCGGTCTCATCGCGGTGGCGGCGCACACGTCCGATCCTGAGGGGTCGTGGCAGGAGGTGTTGTGGAACCGGGAGAGCGTCCTGCTGGACGTCGTCGAGCTGTGTCTCGGGGTCACGGTCTCGATCGGGTGCGGGCTCAACCTGGCTCTGCTGGTGCTCGCGTTGCCGCCGGTCGTCCTGCTGCAGCGCAGTCTGTTGCATGCGCAGTTGCAGGCCGCCGCCCGTACCGACTCGAAGACCGGGCTGCTCAACGCGGCCGCCTGGCAGCGGGAGGCCGACACCGAGATCCTGCGGGCGCGCCGCAGCGGTGACACGCTGGCGCTGCTGATCATCGACATCGACCACTTCAAGCGGGTGAACGACGCCCACGGGCATCTGGTCGGCGACGAGGTGCTGGCCGGGGTGGCGGCCATGTTGCGCAGGGAACTGCGGGAGTCCGACGTGGTGGGGCGGTTCGGGGGTGAGGAGTTCGTCGTCCTGCTGCCGGGGGCTGACTCCGACGAGGCGCGGCAGGTCGCGGAGCGACTTCGTACGCACATCGGGCACATGGCCATCCCGGTGGACGACGTTCTGATCCGGATCACGATCTCGGTCGGGGTCGCGTTGATGTGCGTGCACGGTGACGATCTGATCGATCTGCTGGCCGCCGCCGACCTGGCTCTCTATCGGGCCAAGGAGCTAGGCCGGGACCGTGTGTGCATCCCCGTCGTCCAGCCGCCGCAACCGCCGTCGCCCGAGGAGCAAGCCGTGTGACGTGCCGTGACGCACGCGGTGCGGTGCGCGGTGGGATGCGCGGGGAATGCGGGCAGGCGCCTGCGGGGCGGATGGATCAGGGGCCTGCCCTTGGGTTGTGGCCTGGACGTCAGGGTGTGGTGACGCCGTCGCAGGTGACGAGGCGGACGGCGGGAGCCGAGACGATCTGGACATGGGGTACGCCGGGGACCTCGACGTTGAGATACCCGCCCTCGATGGCGAACCGCACTCCTTCCACGGTCGACACCTGGCGGCCCTCGGACTTCGTCAGCGTGTAGCCGTCGAGGAGTTCGACGGTGCCGTTTCTCCAGGTGGGGTTCATGCCTGCACCTCCGGGAAGTCCAGCTCGGGCTGGGCGAGGTGGTTGAAGTAGTTGGACAAGGTGTTCAGGGCGATGTGGCCCACGATCTCGGCGAGCTCCGCGTCCGAGACGCCGGCGGCCCGTGCGGCGTCCAGGTCCGCGTCGCTCACCGCGCCGCCCGTGTGCATGATCGCCTGAGTGATCGCCAGGACGGCGGCCGTGTGCGGCTCGTCGTCCGCGCCCTGGCGGGTCTGGAGAAGTTCCTCGTCGGACATGCCCATACGACGTCCGCGCATGGTGTGGGCGCTCACGCAGTACGTGCAGTGGTTCTCCTGGGCGACCAGCAGGGCGATCTGCTCCCTCAGTCTCGGGGTGAGGACGCCCGAGCTGAGGTGTTCGCGCATCGCGAGATAGCCGGCCAGGGCGGCTGGGCCGTTGGCGAGGGCGGCGTACAGGTTGGGGACCTTGCCGAGCTGGCGGCGGGTCTGGTCCAGCAAACCGTCGTTGTCTTCTGTCAGTTGCGGAAGGCGGGACATGAGGTCTCCAAACGGTACTGATCAGTTCCATCTGGGCAAGACGATACCGAACGGTTCCGTTTCAGGGAAGCTCGGGATAGCTTGGCGGTATGCCCACACGTGCACGTGAACGACTGCTCGACGCCGCCGAGGACCTCTTCTACGCGGAGGGGATCAGGGCGGTGGGCGTCGAGCGGATCCTGAGCGTCTCGGGGGTGGGCCGTGCCTCCCTCTACCGGCATTTCCCGAGTAAGGACGACCTGGTCGTGGCCGTACTGCGACGGCGGGACGAGCGGTGGCGGGCCTGGCTGGCCGAACGCGTGGAGGCTCTGGGCGGCCATCCGCTGGACGTGTTCGACGCCCTGGCCGAGCGGTTCGCACGGGCGGATTTCCGTGGGTGCGCCTTCATCAACACCATGATCGAGACGGCGGATCCGGACAGTGCGGCACATCGGGTGGCGGCCGAGCACAAGGAGCGCGTGCGGGCGTACGTCTCGGGATTGATCGAGCGCGACGGCCGGGCCGATGCCGCCGAGCTGGCGCACCTGTTCGTCCTGCTGGTGGACGGGGCCATCGTCACGGCGGTACGTGAGCGCTCGACCCACCCGGCACAACGGGCACGAGCCGCAGCCACCGCCCTCCTCGCAACGGCGGGCACCCCCACGGAGACGACCGCGCAAGCCGCGACTCAGGGGGCCGCGACCTAGGAACCGTGGTGAAGGCGGCCGTGCTGGAGGGGGCTCTGGCAAAGGGCGTCGGGGCAAGGGAGGCCCTGACCAGGGGGCCGGGGAGGGGCTGACGGGGGTCGCGGGCGGCTGAGGCCGGTGCTGTTAGCCGCCCATTACGCCCCTGGGGCGGGCCAGGGACTGGGACGTCATGGGCGTTCCAGCGCACGTGGGCGTCAAGGGTTCACGGGGGCGTCAAGGGTTCGCCTGGCGTCAAGGGGTGCGACACGCGGGCATCGCCATGCTCGCCACCGCGGAGACCGCCGTGGGGACCATCGCAGAGGGCGCCGTGACTCAAGGGCGTGACCTGGGAAGCCGTGGTGAAGAAGGCCGAGGTAGAGGAGGGCGTGCGGGAGGGCATGGCGAGGGAGGCCGTGGCCAGGGGCCAAGGAGGACCGGCGGGGCTCCCGGTCCCGCTGAGGTTTGGGGGGAACAGCGTTCGTCCCCAAGGCGGGCCTGGCTGCCGTCGGGGGTTCAGCGTGTGAGGGCGGCAAGAGGGCGGTGCCGGGACGTCACGGCGTTCGGGGGAGGTGGGGTTGGAGGGGTGGGGGTGCAGGAGGGAGCGGGGACGGGCGGAGGTGAAAGGGGCTGGGCGGCGGAAGCCTGCGTGTGCAGCCTCTAAGCTAGGGAGCATGCCGGAGTACATCTACACGCTGCAGCGCGTGCGCAAGGCGCACGGCGACAAGGTTGTCCTTGACGACGTCACGCTGTCGTTCCTGCCCGGAGCCAAGATCGGTGTCCTGGGGCCGAACGGCACCGGGAAGTCGACGCTGCTCCGGATGATGGCCGGCCTGGAGCAGCCGTCCAATGGCGACGCCAAGCTGATGCCGGGCTTCACGGTCGGCATGCTCCAGCAGGAGCCGCCGCTCAACGAGGAAAAGACCGTTCTGGGCAACGTGCAGGAGGGTGTCGCCGAGACGATGGCGATGCTCGAGCGCTACAACCAGATCGCCGAGCAGATGGCCACCGACTACAGCGACGAGCTGCTGGAGGAGATGGGCAAGCTCCAGGACCAGCTGGAGCACCGCAACGCGTGGGACCTCGACAGCCAGCTGGAGCAGGCGATGGACGCCCTGCGCTGCCCGCCGCCCGACGCCGAGGTGAGCAAGCTGTCCGGTGGTGAGCGCCGCCGCGTGGCGCTGTGCAAGCTGCTGCTTGAGGCCCCCGACCTGCTGCTGCTCGACGAGCCCACCAACCACCTCGACGCCGAGAGCGTGCAGTGGCTGGAGTCGCACCTGGAGAAGTACGCCGGCACGGTGCTGGCCGTCACCCACGACCGGTACTTCCTGGACAACGTGGCCACCTGGATCCTGGAGCTCGACCGCGGTCGCTGCTACCCCTACGAGGGCAACTACTCCACCTACCTCGACATGAAGGCCCAGCGCCTCAAGGTCGAGGGCCAGAAGGACGCCAAGCGCAAGAAGCGCCTGGAGGACGAGCTGGAGTGGGTGCGCTCCAACCCCAAGGCCCGCCAGACCAAGAGCAAGGCCCGTCTCCAGCGGTACGAGGAGATGGCCGCCGAGGCCGACAAGTTCCGCAAGCTGGACTTCGAGGAGATCCAGATCCCGCCGGGCCCGCGTCTGGGCACCACGGTGATCAAGGCGGACCACCTCACCAAGGGCTTCGGCGACCGCCTGCTGATGGAGAGCCTGACGTTCGACCTGCCGCGTAACGGCATCGTCGGTGTCATCGGCCCCAACGGCGTCGGCAAGACCACGCTGTTCCGCATGATCACGGGTGGGGAGACGCCGGACACGGGGTCGATCACGATCGGCGACACCGTGAAGATCTCCTACGCCGACCAGAGCCGGGGCGGCATCGACCCGAGCAAGAACGTCTGGGAGGTCGTCTCCGACGGGCTCGACCACATCAAGGTCGGCAATGTCGAGATGCCGTCGCGGGCCTACATCGCGGCGTTCGGGTTCAAGGGGCCCGACCAGCAGAAGAAGGCGGGGGTGCTGTCGGGCGGCGAGCGTAACCGGCTCAACCTGGCGCTCACCCTCAAGCAGGGCGGCAACGTCCTGCTGCTCGACGAGCCGACCAACGACCTCGACACCGAGACGCTGTCGTCGCTGGAGAACGCGCTGCTCGACTTCCCGGGCTGCGCCGTGATCACCTCGCACGACCGGTGGTTCCTCGACCGCATCGCCACCCACATCCTCGCGTGGGAGGAAGGCTCGAACTGGTTCTGGTTCGAGGGCAACTTCGCCGACTACGAGAAGAACAAGATCGAGCGTCTCGGCGCCGACGCGGCCCGTCCCCACCGGGTGACGTACCGCAAGCTGCACCGCGACTGACGGACACGTCTCATCCGGCACCGGGACGAACGTCTCATTCCTGCGACGAGCGGCGGGCCCCTCCAGGGGCGCGCCGCTTTTCGCGTGTTCCGGCAAGGCCGATCAGCGTTCGGCCTCGGTGAGGACGGTGCAGCGTTCAGCCTCGGTCGGGAAGGGCGCTCGGGTCCGGGCGGGTGGTTCGGGCTCGGTCGGGAGGGTCAATGTTCGGGCTCGGGTGGGATGGTTCGGGTGGCTCGGTCGGGATGGTTCGACCTCGGTCGGAGGGCAGCGTTCGACCTCGGTCGGGAGGGGCAGCGTTCGGGCTTGGGTGGGATGGTTCAGGGTTCGCCCTCGGTAAGGACGGGTCAGCTTTCGGCCTCGGTCAACGCCACCTGGACGGGGGTGGGGGTGGTGCGTCGCCATGGACCGTTGAACAGCAGGATCGCGGGGACGAACAGCACGAGGCAGCCCAGCGCCACGAACAGCCACGTCTGCCAGCTCGTGGCCGCCACGACGTGCGGGATGACCAGCAGCCCGACCACCGCGATCGCCTTGCTCAGGAAGCCGAACAGCCCCCAGGCCGTGCCCTGCAGGCGCGGGTCGGCGTCCTCGGCGTCCTCGGAGTAGTTGGCCATCCAGGGGGCGTAGGCGACGCCGAGTGAGCCGCCGAGCAGGGCGCCGACCACCATGAGCGTGCCGGTGGAGACGCCTTCCTGGCCGAGCGCGACGGCGAGGTAGGCGGTGACCAGCACCGCGGCGATCGTCCCGGCGAGCGAGAACGGCTTGCGCAGTTGCAAGCGGTCCGACAGGCGGCCGGTGACGATCAGCGTGACCAGGTTGAGGCTCCAGAACGCGGCCATGATCGTGGACGCCTGCGCGCTGCTGATGCCGAGCGCGCCCACCAGCATCGTCTGGCCGAACAGCGACAGCGTGATGTAGAGGACCAGCCAGAGCGAGATGCCGACGACGTGGGCCCAGATGTTGCGCCGGGCGAACAACGACCGGACGGTGGGCGGGCGCCGCAGGTCGACGACCTCCTCGGCGGCCCGTTCGGTGTGCTGGATCCTGGCCCGGAGCTCGGGGGACAGGTCGGCGATGTTGAACGCGATGACCGCCGAGATCACCAGCGAGAAGCAGCCCATGATGACGAACTGCGACCGCCACGACTCGTCGAAGATCGGCAACGTCCAGCCGGCGACGGCGGCGGCCAGGAAGTTCGCGCCCACCGGGCCCCACGTCCAGAACCCGAACGCCTGCGCCCGTCCGAGCCGCGGCGAGAAGTCGCGGATCAGCGGGGCGGTGGAGGCCATGGCGACGCCGTCCACGAAGGCCAGCAGGATGCGGGCGATCAGCAGGTCGCGCGGGCTGTGCACGAGCGTCATGGCGAAGCAGCACACGGCGGTGAGGGCCATGAGCGGGATGAGCAGGCGGACCCGGCCGACCCGGTCGGTGAGCCGTCCGCCCAGGATGGAGGCCACGGCCCCGGCCACCGCGGCCGCCCCCGACACCGCGCCGTACGTGGCCAGGGACATGTTCAGGTCTTTGAGCAGCAGGGGTACGACGGGCGCGATCTGCCCTTCGTAGGAGCCGATGAGGATGGCCAGGACGGCCATGGTGAGGATCTTCATCCGGCGGGCGCCGGTCGGGTACTCGTCGAGCTCGCGGACGTAGGACAGCCTCATGACAAGCCTTTCTGTCGAGCCTAGGCCCCCCGTCATGAGTTCTAGAAGCTAGCTCTAGAATCCATTTCTGAGATGCTGCTCCTCACATCGGCCGGCGTCAAGAGTGCGTACCCGGTATCAGATGATTAGAATCAAATTCTAGGATTCGTTCGTAGTAAGGAGCCGGGCGTGGACCTGGAACTTGACGGCCTCGACGTGACCTTCGACCACACGGCCGTGGCCGCTCCCCGGATCAGGGACCTGCTGCCGATCTACCGCGACCTGCTCGGCGGCCGTCATCTGGGCGGCGGCGGGGACAACCGGATCAGCGGGTACCGCACGCTGCAGCTCACCTACTCCAACGGGAGCAAGGTCGAGCTCATGGAGCCGCTGACCGGGTCCACGTTCTTCGACAGCTTCTTCGAGCTGACGCGGGGGCGGGGCGGCGTCCATCATCTGAACTTCCACGTGGGGGACATGGACGCGGCCGTCGCCCGGCTCACCGGGCGCGGCTACCGGCTGCACGGGCTCAACAGGGCCGACGCACGCTGGCAGGAGGTGTTCCTGCACCCCAAGGAGGCGCACGGCGTGCTCATCCAGCTCGCCTGCCCGGGGTTCCGTGACCCGGACGAGGCCCGTCCGACGCTGGAGGAGGTGCTGGCGGGACGCGGCCGCAACGGCGACGGCATCCCCAGCCCCTGAGCCGCCGAGGCTTCCCCGGAACCGAACCTAGCTCTAGAGTGCAATTCTAGAACTAGAGTGGGGAGGCCCATGAAACCGGCACCGAAGCCAACGCCCGAGACCCAGCCGTTCTGGGACGGCACGGCCGCGGGAGAGCTCAGGATCCAGCGCTGCCAGACGTGCGCGCGGCACTACTTCTACCCCCGCCCGAGCTGCCCCCACTGCGGCGGCGGCGACGTGGAGTGGGTGCGCGCGACGGGCCGCGCGACCCTGTACTCGTACGTGATCAACCATCGCCCCGCGCCCGGTTTCGAGGCCGATGGGCCCTATGCCATCGCCGTCGTGGAGCTGGAGGAGGGCGTGCGGATGATGACCAACATCGTCGGCGTGCCCAACACCCCCGAGAACCTGCCGTTGGACATGGAGCTGAAGGTGGTGTTCGAGCGGCGCGGCGAGGTGCACGTGCCGCTCTTCGAGCCCGCGGAGGGCGCCCGATGAACATCGTGATCGCCGGGGCGGCCGAGACCGACGAGATCGGCCGCCTGCCGGACCGCTCCACCTTCCAGCTCCACCTGGAGGCCGCGCGCAACGCCCTCGCCGACGCGGGCATGACGAAACACGACATCGACGGCATCGCCACGGTCGGCACGCCCGGCCCGATCCAGGTCGCCCACGCCCTCGGCATCACGCCCTCCTGGCTCGACGGCACGGGCGTGGGCGGCTCGTCGTTCCTGTTCCACGTGCGGCACGCCGCCGCCGCCATCCGGGCCGGGCTGTGCCGTACCGTGCTGATCACACACGGCGAGTCGGGGCGCTCGCGCGTCGGCGCCGGGCGGTGGGGGCTGGGCGCGGACTCGCTGCTCGGGCAGTTCGAGCTGCCGTACGGGGTGGTCGGGCCGCCGACGTCGTTCACCGTCACGGCGCTGCGCCACATGAAGGAGACCGGCCTCACCCACGAGCAGCTGGCCGAGGTGGCGGTCGCGCAGCGCCGCTGGGCCTCCCGGAACCCGCGGGCCATGTACCGCGACCTGATCACGGTCGAGGACGTGCTCGCGTCCAAGCTCGTCGCCTACCCCTTTCACCTGCTGGAATGCTGCCTGGTGACGGACGGCGGCGGCGCGCTGGTCGTCACCTCCGAGGAGCTGTCGCGCCGCTCGCCGGTGTACCTGCTCGGCTCCGGCGAGGCCATGGACGCGCCGATGGTCTCGCAGATGGAGGACTTCACCACCTCCAAGGGCTTCCGCCTGTCCGGCCGGGCCGCCTTCGCCGAGGCCGGGATCTCCCACGACGACGTCGACCACCTGATGGTGTACGACGCCTTCGCCCACGTGCCCATTTACGGTCTGGAGGACCTGGGCTTCGTCGGCCGGGGCGAGGCGGGGGCGTTCATCGCCGAGGGGCACACCTCACCCGGCGGCCGGCTGCCGATGAACACCAACGGCGGCGGCCTGTCCTACACGCACACCGGCATGTACGGCATGTTCGCCATCCAGGAGTCGGTGCGGCAGCTCAGGGGCGAGGCCGCGGCCCAGGTGCCGGACGTGGAGGTGAGCGTGGTGCTGGGCAACGGCGGCATGTTCGCCTCCGCCGCCACGCTCGTCCTGGCCTCCCGGTTGCCCTAGGTTCCGCACCCGGCCGTCCGGGCAGGCGAGCCCGGACGGCCGATGGAACGGGATGGAACGGAACGGAACGCCTCTCCATCGGAAGCGGAAGATTCCTGAGAAGAGGAGACGGCGATGCCGAAGTTCATGGACGTGCACAGTGGTTTCGTCGGTGTCACCGAGGAGCAGTTGCGCGAGGCCCACGAACGGGACCTGGCGGTCGAGGGGGCCGAAGGCGTGCACTTCGAGCGGGCCTGGCTCGATCCGGACTCGGGCAAGGTGTTCTGCCTGTCCTCGGGGCCGTCGAAGGAGGCGGTGATGCGGGTGCACGAGAAGGCCGGCCATCCCACGACGGAGGTCTACGAGCTGCCCGTCGAGGTCGAGTAGCCACGACCCGGCCCCCGGACCGGTGACGGCCGCCCGCGCTGCTGCGGACGCGGGCGGCCGCCACCGAGACGCCCTGAGCCACGAGCTCCCGGGCGCGCGAGCCCACGAGAAACCGCCAGGCGGGGGAGGGTGCGAAAAAGCGTGCGGGCGGGCGCGTCGGGCGCCCGGATGCGCGCGGGGGCCGTACTAGATTCGTCGGGTGAGCACGGGAGCCGCGCGCGGGCTGGGGCGGTTCGTCAACGGCGAGTCGGTCTACGGGACCATCCTGACGGCCGGCGTCGTCTCCGGGCTCTCGCACTGGATCGCCGACCCGGCCGAGCTGCTGGCGACCGCGATCGGCACGGTCATCGTGTTCTGGATCGCGCACGCGTTCGCGGAGATCGTCGGCGACCGGTCGCCGGACGTGCGCAAGGCGGTGCGGGGCGCGGTGACGCGGTCCACGGGCATGTTGTGGGGGCTGGTCCCGCTCACGGTGATCCTGTGCGTGGCGATGACCGGCGTGATGTCCGTGGACGCGTCGGTGTACCTGGAGATCGGCGTGTCGGTCGTCCTGCTCACCGTGCTCGGCTTCTTCGCGGCGGCGCCCAAGACCGACCGGCTCTGGATCCGGCTGCTCTGCGGAGCGGGCTCGGGCGCCCTGGGAGCCGTGATGATCCTGCTGAAGAGCCTTGAGCACTGAGCAGGGGCGGGGACAGGTCAGGAGGGCGGCGGACGCCAGGTGATGAGCGCGTCCAGGGCCTCGACGCGGGAGCCGGTGACCAGGAGCGGGTTGATCTCCAGGGACTCCAGGCCGTCGCCCAGGCTCTCGGCGAACGCGGCGATCCCGGCCACCACGTCGGCCACCGCGTCCAGGTCGGCGGGCTCGGTGCCTCTGGCGCCGTCCAGCAGGGCCGCGCCGCGCAGCTCGGACAGGGCCCGGCGGACCTCGCCGGCGTCCACCGGCAGCACGCGCAGGGCCGCGTCCCGCAGCACCTCCACCCAGACGCCGCCGAGCCCGACCGCCAGGGTGAGCCCCCAGGCCGGGTCGCGCACCACGCCCGCCAGCAGCTCGATCCCGCCGCCGCGCTGCGGCTGGACCAGGACGCCCGCGTCGGGGGCGTGCGCCCGCGCCGCGGCCACCACCTCCCGGTACGCCTGCCGCACCTCCTCCGGGCCGGACAGCCCGAGCCGCACCCCGCCGATGTCGCTCTTGTGCCCGAGCCCTTCGGCGGCGGCCTTGAGCACCACCGGGTAGCCGAACCGTTCGGCCGCGGCCACCGCCGCCGCCTCGTCCGCCGCGGTCTCGGACGGCACGACAGGCAACCCCGCGGCGGCGAGCAGGGCGGCGGCCCGGTGCTCGGCCCACACGCCGTGCGCCCCCTCGGGCGCGCCCCCGGACACGCTCCCGGATCCGCCGGTGCCCGCCGCCCGCCCGGCCGGGCCGCCGCCGGTCAGGGCCCTGCGGTGGGCCTCCGACCAGCGCACCGCCGCGCCGAGCGCGGTCAGGCCGTGCTCGATCCCGCCCATGACGTACGGGAACCCGGTCTCCCGCTGCACCTGCCGGCCGAACTCCGTGACGTCGGTCAGCACGTTGCTCACCACCACGACCGGCACCGGCGACTCGGCGATGCGCCGCGCGCTGGCCTGGTACATGGCCAGGACGGGCGCGGGGTCCGCAGGGGCGATCCTGGGCGGTTCGGACAGCAGCATGACCAGGTCGATGCCGGGATCGGCGGTCACCGTCTCCAGGGCGCGGCCGAGCAGGGTGCGGTCGACGAGGACGTAGCCGGTGACGTCGAGCGGGTTCTGCACGGTGCCGAACGACGGCACGATCCCGGCCAGCTTCTCGACCGTGGCCGCGGCGAAGGGCGGCAGCTCCAGGCCCTCGTCCTCGGCCCGGTCCGCGATGATCTCGGACGCGCCGCCGGACGGGGTGACGACGCCCACCCGGCGGCCGGGCAGCGGGCCGGTGGCGGCCAGCAGCCCTGAGGTGATGATGAGGTCCTCCAGCGAGCGCACCCTGATCACGCCGAGCTGGCGCAGGGCGGCGTCGATGACGTCGTCGTCGCCCACGAGTGCGCCCGTGTGGGCCTGCGCGGTGTGCGAGGCGAGCCGGCTGCGGCCGATCTTGAGCGCGACGATCGGCTTGCCCGCCACCAGTGCCCGGCGGGCGACCCGGGAGAACTCGGCCGGGTTCCTGATCGTCTCCAGGAACAGGGCGATGACCCGGGTCGCCGGGTCGTCCACGAGGTAGTCGACGACGTCGGTGACCGTGACGACCGACTCGTTGCCCATCGAGGTCAGCAGGCTGATGCCGACGTTGCGGGCCTGGGCGAAGCCGAGCACCGAGCTGGCCAGCGCGCCGCTCTGCAGCACCACGCCGACCGACCCGCGCAGCAGCGGCTCGGGGACGGGCAGCCCGTACGGGGTCACGTCGGCGGCGGCGTTGATGTAGCCGTTGCCGTTCGGCCCGAGGATCGTCAGGCCGTTCTCGCGGGCGAACCCGGCGATCTCCGCCTCCAGCCGCGCGCCCTCCGCGCCGGCCTCCCCGAACCCCGCCGTGAGGATCACGTAACAGCCGATGCCCAGCTTGGCGCCCTCCTTCAGCACGCCGAGCACGGCGGCCGTCGGCACCATGACGTAGGCCAGGTCGACGGGGGAGGGGATCTCGGCCAGGCTGCGGAAGGCCGGCGATCCGTGCACCACCCCGCCCCTGGGGTTGACCAGGTGGACGGGCCCGGAGAAGCCGTGGGTGCGCAGGTTCAGCAGCGTGCTGACCGACCAGCCCGACTTGTCCGTGGCCCCCACCAGGGCGATCGAGCGCGGGTTGAACAGTGCCTCGACCGACATGGACTACTCTCCGATCAGGCCGAGCCTGGCGTGGCCCTTGATGAGGTTGCGGGCGATCGTGCGGCGCTGGATCTCGTCGGTGCCCTCGAAGATGCGCAGCAGGCGCAGCTCCCGGTACCACCGCTCGACCGGCAGCTCCTTGGTGTATCCCATGCCGCCGTGGATCTGCAGCACCCGGTCCACGACCTGGTTGGCCATCACGGCGCCGTTGAGCTTGGCGATGGAGGAGGCGTGCCGGGCGTCCATGCCCTGCTGCACCTGCCAGGCCGCGTGGAGGGTGAGCCACTTGGCCGCCTCGATCTCCACCTGGGAGTCGGCGATCATCCACTGGATGGCCTGGTACTCCGAGATCGTCCGGCCCATCGACTTGCGGATCTTGGCGTAGTCGATGGCCATCTGGAGCATGCGCTCGGCGGAGCCGATGGCACGGGCCGGGATCATGTACCGTCCTTGCCCGATCCACTGCATGGCAAGCTCGAAGCCCTTGCCGAGCTCGCCCAGGATGTTCTCCTCGGGCACCCGCACGTCCTGGAACACCAGCGCGGCCGGTCCCCACTCGCCCATGGTCGGGATGGGCTCGGACTTCCAGCCCATGTCCCGGTCGACCAGGAAGCACGTCACGCCGTGGCCCTCGGCCACCGCGAACACCATGACGAAGTCGGCCTCGCTGCCGCCGGTGATGAACGTCTTCTCGCCGTTGATCACCCACTCGGCGCCGTCGCGGGTGGCGCGGGTGCGGATGTTGCGGGCGTCGGAGCCGGCGCCCGGCTCGGTGATCGCGAAGCAGGACCGCCGTTCGCCCTCGATGGTGGGGACGAGGTAGCGCTGCTTCTGCTCGTCGGTGCCGGCGTAGAGGATGTTGTCGGCGCTGCCGCCGAAGGAGAAGGGCACGAACGTGCGGCCCATCTCCATGGCGATGATCGCGGACATGATCGGGCCGAGCGCCGCGCCGCCGTACTCCTCGGGGGTGTTGATGCCCCAGAAGCCCGACTTCCTGGCCTTGGCGCGCAGGTCGCGCACGACCTCGGGGTCGAGCCCCGGACGCCCTTCGCGCTCGTTGCGCAGGACCTCCGGCTCCAGCGGCATGATCTCTTTCTCGATGAAGGCACGCACGGTGTCGCGGATCTGCCGTTCCTCCGGGCTGAGCGAGAAGTCCACGGCCGCCTCCTGAATTTCTAGAATCAGTCTCTAGTACGCGATTCTAACCCCCGCGCGGCCCTGGTCAAGAATCAGATTCTAGAATTCGACGGGATAGAATGCCTGGCATGGCACGCAAGTCCTCGTGGGAGTGGAGCCGTACGGCTCAGACGCGCAAGAGCATGTTGCAGGCGGCCCGTGAGGTCTTCAGCGAGCACGGCTTCGCCGACTCCAACGTCTCGGAGGTCGTGGCCCGCGCCGGCTCCAGCGTCGGCAGCCTCTACCACCACTTCGGCGGCAAGACCGAGCTGTTCCTCGCCCTCTACGAGGACCATCAGGCGGCCCACGAGCAGGCGTCGGCCGCCAGCGTCGCCAAGGCCAAGAAGGAGGGCGTCAGCGACCCCGTCGAGCTGCTGATCGCCGGGGCCCGCGCCTACCTCGACGGCGCCTGGGACCGGCGCGACCTGGTCCGGCTCTTCATCGACGGCGACGGCCCGCCCGGCTTCGAGCTGATCCGCCGCACCCGCGGGCGCGAGTGGGTGCGCCAGAACGCCGTCCTGCTCGGCGCCGGGGGAGACCCCCTCGACCGGTTCACGGTCGCGGTGCTGACCAGCATCATCGGCGAGGCCGCCCGCGAGGTGGCCACCTCCGACACCGAGGAGGAGGCCAGGGAGATCATCGAGGCGGCGGTGAAGCTCATCCACCGCCTCGATCCCCTCAGGGGGCTCAGCGACGACTGATCGTCGCCCGGCCGCGGTCGATCACCACCGTCCCGTCGTCCTTGGCGGTGCGGAACAGCACGTCGTCGCCGTCGGCCCAGATGGAGACGGTCAGCGGCTCGCCGGGGAACACCGGGCTGCTGAACCGGCCCGACATCGCCCTGAACCGCGACGGGTCCGAACCGGCGAGCGTGTGCAGCAACGCCCGCCCGGTCACCCCGTACGTGCACAGGCCGTGCAGGATCGGCCGGTCGAACCCGGCCCTGGCGGCGAACTCCGGATCGCTGTGCAGCGGGTTGCGGTCGCCGGACAGCCGGTAGAGCAGCGCCTGGTCCGGCCGGGTCGGGTAGGTCACCTTGTGGTCGGGCGCCCGGTCCGGGACCGCCCACTCGTCGCGCGGCCCCCGGTCGCCGCCGAAGCCGCCCTCGCCCCGGATGAACACCGAGCTGCGCGAGGCGATCACCAGCTCGCCCGTCTTCAGGTCCACGGCCCTGGCCTCGGTGGTCACCAGCGCGCCCGAGCCCTTGTCGTAGATGCCGGTCACCTTCGACGTCGTCCGTACGCCGCCCGCGGGCGGCAGCTCCCGGTGCAGCTCGAAGCCCTGCTCGGCGTGGACCAGCAGGGCCGGGTCGTAGTCGCCCAGCCGCCGCCCCGGCGACTGCGCCGCCAGCACCGCGAACGTCGGCAGCACCCGCTGCCCCTTCTCGGTGGCGAACTCCAGCTCGTCCAGGCCCGAGCCGACGCCGAGCGCGTACAGCATGGTGTCCTCGGCGGTCCAGGTGCGCTCGTGGGCCGGGCCCTCGACGCCGATCAGCGAGTGGTCGAGCGGCATGTCAGTCCTCCCGTCCGGGGACGCGGCCGTTGGTCAGGGCGTTGGGGGCGGCCTTGTCCACCAGGGCGGGGATGACCGCGCCCAGCTCGGCCGGGTCCCAGCGGCCGCCCTTGTCCACGCCGGGGCCGGCGTGCCAGCCCTCGGCCACGCTGATCAGGCCGCCGCGCACGTTGAACACCCGCCCGGTGATGCCGCGCGCCTCGGCGCTGGCCAGCCAGACCACCAGCGGCGCGATGTCGTCGGGGTCGGCGCCGGTGGCCCCGGCCGGGATCAGGTTCTCCGTCATGCGGGTGAGCGCGGCGGGGGCGATGGCGTTGACGGTCACGCCGTAGCGCTCCAGCTCCCTGGCGGCGATCACGGTCAGCCCGGCGATGCCCGCCTTGGCCGCGCCGTAGTTCCCCTGGCCCGGGTTGCCGTAGATGCCGGAGGACGACGTCGTGTTGATGATCCGGGCGTCGAGCCGCTCGCCGGACTTGGCCTTGGACCGCCAGTAGGCGGCGGCGTGCCGCAGGGGCGCGAACGTGCCGCGCAGGTGCACCCTGATCACCGCGTCCCACTCGTCGGCGGTCATGTTGACCAGCATGCGGTCGCGCAGGATGCCGGCGTTGTTGACCAGCACGTGCAGGTCGCCGAAATGCTCGACGGCCGCCCCGATCAGGCGCTCGGCGCCGTCGAAGTCGGAGACGTCCTCGCCGTTGACGATCGCCTGGCCGCCCATGGCCTCGATCTCGGCCACCACCTCGGCGGCGGCCCCGGACGAGCCGGTGCCGTCCACCTCCGCGCCCAGGTCGTTGACCACCACCTTCGCGCCCTGTCTGGCGAATTCCAGGGCGTGCCCGCGCCCGATGCCCCTGGCCGCACCCGTGACGATCACCACGCGACCTTCGACGATCCCGCTCATTCCGACACCTCGATCCTTGACCGGCCGATGACTTGAACTGGATTCTAGTATCAAAATCTAGAAAGGACAGGCCCTTGGTGACGACGACCCCCGCTCCCGTCGGCCACGCCTGGCGCACGCTGTCAGTCGTGAGCCTGGCCAGCGTGCTGACCGGGCTGGGCGGCAGCGCGATCAACGTCGCGCTGCCCGAGATCGCCCGGCACACCGGGGCCGACGCCACGGCCGCGGGCTGGATCCTGCTGGGCTTCCAGTTGACCACGACCGTCCTCATGGTGCTGTTCGGCCGGTTAGCCGACATGTTCGGCAGGCGCAGGATGTACCTGATCGGGCTGGCCGTCTACACCGGGGCCGCCCTGCTCGCCGGGCTGGCTCCCAGCGCGTGGGTGATCGTGGCCATGCGGGTCGTGCAGGCCGCCGGCGCCGCGATGTTGCTCACCAACAGCGCCGCCCTGGTCAGCGACGCCTTCCCGCGCGAGCGCCTGGGCGAGGGCATGGGCGTCTACGTGGCCTCCTTCTCCATTGCCGGGCTGATCGGCCCGACGCTGGGCGGCGTGCTCGCCTCGAACCTGGGCTGGCGCTGGGTGTTCTGGTTCAACGTGCCCATCGGGGTGGTCTGCCTGGTGTGGGGCGCGCTCACGCTGCGGCGGGTCGAGCCGGCCGGGCGCGAACGCGGGCTCGACCTGCCGGGCAGCGTGCTCGTGCTGGTCACGCTCGGCGGGCTGCTGCTGGCGTTGTCGGAGTTCGGCAGGCTGGGGTGGGGACATCCGGTGGTGGCCGCCGGGCTCGCCGCGTTCGCCGTGGGCTTGCCGCTGTTCGTGGCCAGGGAGCGGCGGGCCGCCCATCCCGTGGTGGACCTGCGGCTGTTCCACGACCGGGCCTTCGCCTTCGGCACGCTCGCCTCCTTCCTCAACGCCGTCGCGCGGATGGGCATGGTCTTCCTCGTCGCGCTCTACTTCCAGGCCGTGCGGGGGGACGATCCCGTACAGGCCGGGCTGAAGGTGCTGCCGCTGGCGGTGGCGGCCATGGTCGCGTCGGTGACGTCGGGCTTCCTCCAGCGGCTGACCAGCGCGCGCACCCTGGCGGTGGCCGGGGCCGCCACCACGACCTGCGGCCTGCTGGCGCTGCTCGGCACGATGTCGGCGACCACCCCGTACCCGGCGGTGGCCGCCGGGCTCGTGCTCATCGGCCTCGGCTCGGGCGTCTTCCTGCCCTCCAACACCACCGCCATCCTGGACGGCCTGCCCTCCGAACGCCTCGGCATCGTCAACGCCATGCGCCTCATGCTGCAGAACACCGGCAACGTGGTCGGCACCGGCCTGGTGTTGTCGATCATCACCGCGCCGCTGCCCGCCGCGCTGCACCGGCGCGTCTTCGCCGGCACGCTGTCGCAGCTCTCCGGCGACGCGGTCGGCCTGCTCGTGACCGGATACCGCTGGGCGCTCACCTGCATGGCCGCGATCTCGGTGCTGACCGTGCTGGCCTGCCTGGCCCGCCGCAAGGCCCGGTGACCAGCGGGCCGGACGGTACGGGTACCGTGGCGGACGTGGCAGAACCCTCCCCGGCGCACCGGCACGTCTTCCTCCGCATGGTCAGATTCGCCGACATCGACTCCCAGGGGCATGTGAACAACGTGCGCTTCCTCGACTACCTGGAGGACGCCCGCTTCGGCATGTTCGCGATCGATCCGGTCAGGGCGGGCGAGGCGCCCTTCGGAGGGCTCGTGGTCACCCGCCACGAGATCGACTACCGCCGCCCGCTGGGCCTGCGCCCCGAGCCGGTCAGGGTCGAGACCTGGGTCACGCAGCTCAGACCGGTCCGCTTCACCCTGGCCTACGAGATCCGCGACGACGACGAGGTCTACGCGACCGCCACCTCGGTGATCGTGGCCTACGACGTCGAGCGGGCCGCGCCGCGCCGGCTCAGCGAGGACGAGCTCGTCCTGCTCAAGCGTTACTCGGCCCAGGGCTGACCGCCCTGGAACCGCAGCCGCCCTCCGGCGCGGGCAGGAAACGCTGGCTGATGCTCGCGCTGGGCGTCAACGCCCATGCGAGCGTCACCTTAGGACTGTTCGGCCTGCCTCTCGTCATGCCGGAAATTGAGCGACATTTCGGTGTTCCGCTGGCAGTGGCCGGAGTCATTGGAAATGCCCCCGGAATCGGCGTTCTGGTGGCGCTCGTCGCCTGGGGGGCGCTGGCCGACCGGCACGGCGAGCGCCTGGTGCTCGGCATCGGCGTGAGCCTGGCGGCCGTGCTGCTCGCCGCCGTCGCCTTCGCCGGGCCCGCCTGGGCGGTGATCGCGCTGCTCGCGCTGGCGGGCGCGGCCGGCTCGGCGGCCATGGTCGGCGGCGGCCGGATCGTCCTGCGCTGGTTCCAGCCGCCCGAGCGCGGGGTCGCCATGGGCCTGCGCCAGGTGTCCTACACCCTCGGCATGGCCGTCGCGGCGTTCGTGCTGCCGCCGGTCGCGCGGGCGCACGGGCTGCCCGGCGTGCTGCTGGTCTGCTCCGCCGTGAGCCTGCTGGCCGCCGTCCTGGCCGCGCTGTTCCTGGCCGAGCCGCCGCGCTCGATCGCCGGGGGGAGCGCGGGGCCGGCGCGGTCGCCGTACCGGCAGCCGGCGCTGTGGCGGGTGCACGCGACCAGCGGGCTGCACGCCGTGCCGCAGATCGTGGTCAGCACGTACGGCGTCACCTGCCTGGTCGGCCTGTACGGCTGGGACGCCGTGGCCGCCGGCCAGCTCTTCGGCCTGTCGGCCGTCGCCGGGGCGGTGGTCCGGGTGGCCGTCGGCCGCTGGTCGGACCGGCTCGGCCTGCGGATGCGTCCCCTGCTGCTGCTCACCTGCGCCTGCCTGGCCGTGCTCGCCCTGCTGGTCGTGGGCACGGCGACGGACAGCCTGCTCGGCCCGGTGGCGCTCGCCACGGCCTCGGTGCTCACCGTGTCCGGCAACGGGCTGGCCTACCTGAGGGCGGGCGAGCTGGCCGGTCCCGCCTGGGCGGGCAAGGTGCTCGGCACCCACAACACCGTCCAGAACGTCGTCGCCCTGGGCGTGACGCCGCTGGCCGGGGCGCTGATCACCGGGACGGGGTACTGGGCGGCGTACGCGGCCGGCCTGGCCTGCGCGCTGGTGTCGCTGCCCGTCATCCCCGTCCGCGGCGAGCAGCGGGCCGGCTCCCGGTCATGACTCCCGGCGCAGCCACACGGCGGCGTCCGGCGGCAGCGTCCCGGCCTGGACGGGGCCGCTGGACAGCAGCACCGCGTCGTGCGCCGGCAGCCGTACGGGCTCCAGCCCGCAGTTGATCGCGCAGATCAGCGGACCCCGGGAGAAGAAAAGCGCTCCTTCGGGGGAGTCCAGCCACTCCAGGGTGTAAGGAATCACCCCCGCCAGCTCCCGGCGGCAGGCCAGGGCCCGGCGGTAGAACTCCAGCGTCGAGTCCGCGTCGCCCTCCTGCTTCTCGGCCGTCAGCTCGGCGAAGGCGGCCGGCTGCGGCAGCCAGGGCCGCACGCCGGGCGGCGAGAACCCGTAGGAGGGCGACTCCGCCGACCACGGCAGCGGCACCCGGCAACCGTCGCGGCCCGGCAGCTTGCCCTGCGACTGGAAGAACACCGGGTCCTGCCTGGCCTCGGCCGGCAGGTCGGTCACCTCCGGCAGGCCCAGCTCCTCGCCCTGGTAGAGGTAGGCCGAGCCGGGCAGCGCCAGCATCGTGAGCAGCGCCGCCCTGGCCCGCGCCAGGCCCGTGCCGGGGTCGGCGGTCTCGTAGCGGGTGCGATGGCGTACGACGTCGTGGTTGGACAGCACCCAGGTGGCGTACGGGACCGAGGCCAAGGTGTCGTCGATCACCTTCTTGAACGCGGTCGGCGACCACGGCGCCTGCAGCCAGGCGAAGTTGAAGCTCTGGTGCAGCTCGTCGGGGCGTACGTAGAGGGCGAGGTCCTCGGCGCTGTCGGTCCAGACCTCGCCGACGGCCATGCGCTCGCCGGGGTAGCTGTCCAGCACCTTGCGCCAGTCGCGGTAGACGCCGTGCACCTCCGGCTGCCCCCAGACCGGCGAGACCGCCTTGAACGACTGGTCGCCGACGTCGGGCAGTCCCTCGGCCTTGTACAGGCCCATCGCCACGTCGATGCGGAACCCGTCCACGCCCTTGTCCAGCCAGAAGCGCAGGACGTCGAGGAACTCCGCGTGCACCTCGGGGTTGCGCCAGTTGAAGTCGGGCTGTTCGGGGGCGAACAGGTGCAGGTACCACTGCCCGTCGGGGACCTGGGTCCACGCCGGGCCGCTGAACGTGGACTGCCAGTTGTTGGTCGTGTCGCGGAAGATGTACCGGTCGCGTCTCTCGCCCCGCAGCGCGGCCTGGAACCAGGGGTGCTCGGAGGAGCTGTGGTTGGGGACGATGTCCACCAGCACCTTCAGCCCGTGCCCGTGGGCCTCGGCCACCAGCGCGTCGAAGTCGGCCAGCGTGCCGAACAGCGGGTCGACGCCGCGGTAGTCCGCCACGTCGTAACCGCCGTCGGCCATCGGAGAGGGGTAGAACGGCGTCAGCCAGATGGCGTCGACCCCCAGCCTCCTCAGGTACGGAATCCGCTCCCGCACCCCGGCCAGGTCGCCGACGCCGTCTCCGGAGGCGTCGGCGAAGCTGCGAACGTAGATCTCGTAGACGACGGCATCACGCCACCAGGGGATATCCATGTGGGCGTCATGCCCGTTATGTCGGCGAGTTCACCAAGCTGTGGGCCGCATAGACCAGATAGTCCCAGAGCCTGCTCGCCTGATCGTCGGGCAGGCCGAGCGAGTCGACCGCGTCACGCATGTGCCGCAGCCAGGCGTCGCGCTCGGCCTCCCCGATCACGAACGGCACGTGCCGCATGCGCAGCCGGGGATGGCCGCGCTCCTGGCTGTAGGTGTTGGGGCCGCCCCAGTACTGGATGAGGAATCCGCGCAGCCGGTCCTCGGCGCCCGTCAGGTCGGGCTCGGGGTAGAGCGGCCGCAGCAGGGGGTCTTCCGCGACACCTTCGTAGAAACGGTGGACGAGGCGGCGGAAGGTCTCCTCGCCGCCTACGGCGTCGTAGAAGGAGGTCTCTGTCACGTTCTCACCTTATGCAATGGCGACCATGGGGATTCCGGCGGAGTCCAGGGCGGCCTTCACCCTGAGCCGGATCTCCCGGGCGACCTCGGCCTGGCGGGAGGGCAGCGTCTTGGCGGTGATGCGGAACACCAGCGCGCTGTCGGACAGCTGCTCCACGCCGTAGACCTGGGGCTCCTCCACGATCACGCTCTCGCGGAACTCGGGGTCGGCCCAGATCTCCTCGGCCACGATCTCCAGTGCCGCGCGCACGGCGGTGATGTCGGCGTCGTAGGCCACCGGGACGTCGAAGTAGGCCCGCGACCAGCCCTGCGACTCGTTGCCGACGCGGGTGATGGTGCCGTTGCGCACGTACCAGACGCGGCCGTCGGCGTCGCGCAGCCGGGTGACCCGCAGGGTGACCGCCTCGACGGTGCCGACGGCGGCGCCCGCGTCGATCACGTCGCCCACGCCGTACTGGTCCTCCAGCAGCATGAACATGCCGGCGATGAAGTCCTTCACCAGCTCCTGCGCGCCGAAGCCGATCGCGACGCCCAGGATGCCGACGCTGGTCAGCAGAGGGGCGATGGGGATCGTCAGCCGGTCGAGCACGGTCAGGATGGCGGTGCCGAGGACGACGATGGAGGCGATGTGCTTGAGCACCGACCCCATGGTCTCGGCCCGCTGCTTGCGGCGCTCGTGCAGCAGCGCGTCGATGCCGTCGGTGGCCGCGTTGCGGCGGAACCTGTTGGCGAGCGAGCCGCCGGTGGCCGCCCGGTTCACCACCTTGGTGATCACCCGGTGCGAGATGTTCCGCACGACGAACCCGAGCACCAGGATCAGGACGATGGTGATGAAGCTGGCCAGCAACGGCGCCCAGGAGGCGTTGTCGAGCCAGTCGACCAGGGGACCACAGAACACTGTGTCACCTTGACAGGCTTGCGCCATCTGCGAGCTCACTTTGTCCAAGTCCTGCACGAGCGACGAATCTGCCGGCGTGGGCGTAGGCGATGGCCCTGGTGTCACCAACAGGAACACTGGGTGGATTCCCCCTCAGGAAGCGGTTCGGTCAGCGGCAAATCAGTCCAATTGGATCTAAAAATACCGCTGACCGAACCGGCCGCCGTCACATCACGCCGGGGAAGACGGGGTCGCCCGGTCTCTGGGCCGCGGAGGGAGAGACCGGACGCTCCGATGACGGTCGGCTCGGACGGGCCACACACCCGGAAGCATGGCCCGTTCCGGTTCCAAGGGGGGAGATGATCCCCCCGGCACCCGGCGGGCGCACCCGCCGGGCTGATCTGCGCGCACGGGCGTGCGCCCGCGCGAAGGGGCCGGAACCGGCGGGACGATCAGGGGCCCGGGAACCCGGACGCCCTCCGCACCGATCGTCCCGCCGGCCCCGCGGGGCCGCCGTGGGGGCGGTGACCCGTGGTGGCTGCGCTCCACCCGGATCACCGCGTGGTCACTCTCCCACCGCGGCGAGCACGCGTGCGACCTTGGTCGCGGCACCGGCCGGGTCGTCGGCCGTGTGCATGGGTTCGCCCCAGGACCAGCAGTACCACCAGTCGGGAAGGTCCGAGGCGTTCGCCGGCCGGCAGGTGACGTTCTCGGACAGGCTCGTCGCCTTCGGGTTGATGACGCGTACGAACTGCCGGCCGCTCTGGGTCTGGACCACTCGTGCGAGCAGACCACGAGCGCCGAGCTCGGATACGAGGCGCTGCAGATGTCCGATCTTGTCGTCCGTCACCTTCTCGTCCTCCTTGGGAATCGTTGCTGGTGGGCCAAACATGGCTCAAGTCAACAGCACACGCAACGCCACCCTGCTGATCACAGGGAGTGGCTATTCCCTCATGGGTTGTAAGAAACAGTCCCTCGGAGGACGATCCTTAACCGTAGGCTTGATGAGCACGTTTCCAAACGGCTCTCACTGCTTCATAGTCATCTCTAGGCGAAGAGCTACCTGAGGGCTACGCTGAGTCACCAGTCTTGACGGGTCGAGACATCGGGAGAGGGGCCGGGATGTCCGGCAGGCAGCACAGGGAAACGGAGATCGCCCGGCGGATCAGGGCCAAGGGCCTTGCCACCGGGCGCACCTCCGCCCAGATAGCTGAAGAGATCCACGAGGCGTGCTCGCCGCAGTTCAGCACGACCCGCATCAAAGCGCACCGCCTGTCCTACGGCATCGCGCTCGCGGACGTGATCGAGCAGGTGCGCGCGTTGTTCGAGCGCGACGCCAAGGCGCCGCCGGGCATCGGCGAGACGTTGCTGTCGGCGTACGAGAGCGGGCTCAAGCGGCCGGGCCCCGAATACCTCCACTACCTGTGCTCGGTCTACCGGGTCGAGCCCATCGAGCTCGGCTTCGACGGGCCCTGCATCTGCGGCCACGGCCACCGGATGCCCGGCGTGCTCGGCGAGCCCGCCAATCGTGTGCCGGGGTCGGCGTCCCTCCCGCGCGACCTGGTGATCCATCCGATGACCGTCGAGGCCGACGCCCAGGAGGACGAGAACATCCTCCGGCGCACGTTGTTAAACCTGCTCGACACCGACGTCTCGTTCAAGCAGCAGTTCGACGGGCCGGTGCTGGGGGCGTGCGAGGGCATCCGGCGGCGGATGGACGAGACGCTGGTCTCGGCCACCGTGTCGGGCGGCATGCTCGACCAGTGGGAGGAGGCGACGCTGGCCTTCGGCCGCCAGTACACCACGACGCCCCCGCTGCGGTTGTTGTGCGACGTGCTGCTGGAGCTGAGCGCGGTCCGCACGGCGTTGTCCAGGCGTCAGCCGATCGACCTCCAGGACCGGTTGTGCCGCATGGCCGCGCAGCTGGCCGGCCTGAGCGGCATGGTGATGATCAACCTGGGCGACCACCGGCTGGCCCGGTCGTTCTTCCGCACCGGCCGCATCGCCGCCGACGAGACCGGCGACCGCGCGCTGCGGGCCTGGATCACGGCCAGGGAGTCGCTCGTCCCCCTCTACTACGGCGACGCCCGCGAGGCGCTCAACCTGGCCAAGAAGAGCCGCGACCTGGCGGGCGCCACGCCGTGCGTGGCCCAGGCCATGGCGCCGGTCGTCGAGGCGCGGGCCCTGGCCATGCTCTCGGGCACCGACAGCAAGAAGGAGGTCGTCGACCAGGCCAAGCGCGCGCTGGCCCGGGCCAGGAGCGCCTTCTCGCACATGAAGAGCGAGGAGCAGGAGGACATGGCCTTCGGCTACACCGAGAAGCAGCTCTACTTCTACCAGGGCGACGTGCTCACCAAGCTCGGCCAGACCATCGAGGCCGAGGTAGTGCTCGACCAGGCGCTCGGCAAGTACGAGGACCACGTCCTCGACCAGACCCTGATCAGGCTCGACCAGGCCCAGTGCCGCCTCCTGGAGGGGGACATCGACGAAGCCCTGCAAATTGGTACGGACGCCTTGCGAAATCTGGGGGATGAATACCTTACGGACCTCATCATCCGCCCGGCGCTCGCGCTGGAGCAGCAGATCATGAAAAAGGACGACAAACATCGGATGCTGGCTGAATTCAGCGCCCAGTTGCGGCGTCGGAAGCTGGCCCAGAAGGAAGGGAGCGGTGGATGACGTTGAAGATCCGGCGGTACCGCTGGTCCGATCTCGACACCATCCTCGCGCTGCACCGGATCTGCCTCGCCGAGGTGGGTCTCCAACCCGGCGACGGCGTCTACTACGACGACGACTTCCCCCGCATCCAGGAGATCTACCTGGCCTGCGGCGGTGACTTCATCGTGGGCGAGCACGGCTCGCGGGTGGTCGCCATGGGCGGCCTGAAGCCCGTCGACCGGGAGACCGCCGAGGTGTGCAGGCTCAGGGTCCATCCCGAGTTCCAGCGGCGCGGCTACGGCGGCGTCATGCTCTCGGCCCTCGAAGACCGCGCCCTGGAGCTCGGCTTCAGCAGCCTGCGCGGCGACACCACGCTCAACCAGGGCGCGGCCCTCGCGCTGTACGCCCGTCAGGGCTGGCGTGAGCTGTCCCGCCGCCAGGTGGGCGACCTCGTCGTCATCTACGGCGAGAAACGGCTGGCGCGCACGCCGGCCATGGAGCTCTAGCTCCGGCGACGACGCCGCGGTCCGACGCTTCCGGATCCGGCGGCCACGCCCCATCCCCTCCTGGGGCCATGGCTTGTTTCCTCTTTCCGCCCCCGTGGCGCTGCTGCGACCTCTACGCTCAGGCGTGACCACACCGCCTCGCGTTGATCGCAGAGAGTGACGGTCTCCGGGGCGAGGCATCGGCCCGTTCGCACGGTACGCGCACGCGTCCGTACACAGTGCGAATGTGGAGAGCTCGGCCGTACCGGGCAGTAACCGCAGGAAAGAGCAGTTTTCGCCGCCACCGGTATGGATGTTTCGGGCCTGGAGTGAGGGTCTTAACTCCAAGTGGAACAGTAACCTCACCGGCTTCGCCGCGTGCTCTGGTGAATGCATTTAGTAGTGGCATGCTCTGCTCCATGGCAGGCATGCCCGCTCCCCGACCCCTCCTGGGAGCCGTGCTTCTGTTGTTCGTCAGCGCCGCTTGGGGGTCGGCGTTCCCGCTGATGAAGGATCTCATTCTCCGGTTACCGGTCGAGGATCTGCTGGCCGAGCGGTATCTCATCGCCGCGGTGACGCTGCTCGTCATCCGGCCGCGCTCGCTGCGGGGGCTGCCGCGCCGGACGTGGGTCAACGGGCTCGTGCTGGGGCTGCTGTTCGGCGTCGGGCAGACCGCCCAGGCGCTGGCGCTGCACAGCCTGCCCTCGGCGGTGTCGGGGTTCGCCGTCGGGTGCAGCGTGGTGATCACTCCGGTCCTGGCCCTGGTGATGTTCAGGAGCCGGGCGCCGCGGCGGGTGTGGGCCGGGGTGGTGCTCGCCATGGCGGGGATGACCGTGTTCACGCTGCTGCGCGGAGTCGAGGACCACGAGGTCTCGCTGCTCGCGCTCGGCGTCACGCTCACGGCCGCGGCGCTCTACTCGGCCCACACGCTCATGCTCGCCGAGCTGTCCAAGAAGGGCGAACGCTTCCACGCGTACGCGCTGACCACGATCCAGCTGTTCACGATCGGCATCCTCACCGGGGGCTTCGCGCTGCGCGGCGGGATCACGCTGCCGTCCAGCCTGCCCGACTGGGCGATCCTGGCGCACCTGGCCGTGGTGTCGTGCGCGCTGGGGTTCCTGGCCCGCTCGTACGGGCAGAAGCACGTGCCGGCCGTGCCCAGCGCGATCATGATGTCCTCGCAGCCGCTCTGGGTGGCCGCCATCGCGGTGATCTGGTTCCACGAGCAGGTGGGCTGGAGCATGGTGATGGGCGGCGGGCTGATGGCCGCGGCGATGCTGCTGGCCCTGCCCGAACGGGCGGCCGGGGGAAAGGAGAGCCGGCCGGGCAGGCGCGACCTGCTGGAGGTCTCCCGCCGCGCCGCGCTGGTGCTGGCCGACCTGCGGATCAAGCGTGAGGACCGGCTGCGGTTCGAGCCGGGGCCGGCGCCGTTCATCGCCAAGAGCGCGTGCAAGGACGTCGAGGCGTGCCCGTGGAACGCCCACGCGCTCAAGGGCGGCGCGGAGCCGAGCCTGGAGCGGCTGATCGAGCGGGCGACCGCGATCGTGCGCGCCAAGAAACTGCCCGGGCCCGGCTGCTGCCAGTCCGTCACGCTGGTCGGGCGGTGCCTGTGCACGTTGATGGAGGAATCGGAACAGACGCGGGTCGCGGCGGACGATCATTGGTTTCGGTCTCAATAGGCTGCGGGACGCACCCAAATGCCAGGTGCTTCTTATTCGTTAAACCGCCACTTATTCACCATAAATCTTGATATCCGGTTGGGTGTCCGAATAATGGATAAGCACACCCATCGGAGAGGCACGTCATGAAGCGCATCGTCGTCCGTAAGCCAGGCACCGCGAGGCTCGCAGGGACCGCAGGCGTCATTCACAAGGGGTGACCGAGGACAGGTCCCACCTCAGCGTCCAGGGCGGCCCACCCGCCCGATGGGGGGCCGTGCGGCTGCTGATGCCGGTCATCGACGCGCATCGCCGGCCGCGCGGCCCCTACACCGTGGGCGCCGCGCTGCTGCGGCAGCTGGTGCCGGACGCCCCGCGCGAGCTGGTCGCGGCCTACGACATCGAGATCCGGGCGGTCGCGCCCGAGCTGGCCGGGCAGGTGCCCGTCCGGCGGACGACCATCGACGCCGGGCTGCCGGACGAGGAGCGCATCCTGGTGCCGGCGCCCCGCCGTACGCTGAGGCTGGCCAACGGGATCGCCGAGTTCGTCCGCGCGGCCGTGCGGCCGGGCGCGACGCTGGCGGTGTGCAACGGCGCGCACGCCGACCCCACCGACACCGAGCTTCTCGACGTCCTGGCCCGGCGGATCCCGGCCGGCACGCTGGCCGTCACGGTCTACGCCGAGGGCCCCGAGCCGCCGGCCGACGAGCGGAGCGCCGACGAGCTGTGGTCCCTGGTCGACCGGTGCATGCGCGAGGGCTTCCTGCACGCCGCGGCCGAGCTGGGGCACCTCGGCCTGGCCCGGACGGAACCGGGGGAGACCCCGTGGTGGCGCTTCGCCCAGCGCACCGCCACCGCGCTCGGCGGGCTCGCCCGCGTCCAGGAGGCGCGGACGCTGTGGGACCGGGCCCGCGCGGCCAGCCAGGACCCGGTCGTGCACGCCGCCGCCGCGTACGGGACGGCCATGCTCGACGCCCGCCACCCCGACCCGGCGCAGCGCGACCTGGACAGGGCCCGCCGCTGGCTCAACGAGGCCATCGCCATCTCCGGGCTGCTGCCCGACCCCCTGGAACGGGCCTTCAAACTCGGCTTCGACCGCAACGGCCTGGCCCTGGTCGAGCTGCGGCTCGGACGGCTGGAAGCCGCGCTGTCGCTGGTGGAGTCGGCCGTCGAGCTGGCCGGCGAGCTGGGCGACCGGCACCCGCTGCACCGGATGGTGCTGCTGGCCAACCGCGCCCAGCTGCTCGGCGCGCTCGGCCGCACCAAGGAGGCCCTGGAGGACTACACCGCCGCCATCGCCCTCGACCCCGGCTTCCCCGACACCTACCTGGAACGCGGCAACCTGCTGTTCCGGCTGGGGGAGCCGGCGGAGGCGCTGGCCGACTACGAACGGGCCATGCGGGCCGGGCCGCCGCTGCCCGAGGCGTACTACAACCGGGCGGAGCTGCGTACCGTGCGCGGCGACGTGGAGGGGGCGCTCGCCGACCTCGGCACGGTGATCGAGCTGGACCCCGGCTACCTGGACGCCTACGTCAACCGCGCCGGGCTGCTGGCGGCGGCGGAGCGGGACGAGGAGGCCAGGGCCGACGTCACGGCCGGGCTCGCCCGCGCGCCGGAGAACCCGCACCTGCTCACCGTGCTCGGCCAGCTGGAGACCGCGGCGGGCCGCTTCGACGAGGCCGCGGCGGCCCTCGACCTGGCCCTGGAGCGCGCCCCCGAGCTGGCCGCCGCCTGGGGCAACCGGGGCGTGCTGCGGCACGCCACGGGCGACGCCGAAGGCGCGCTCGCCGACCTGACCCGGGCCGTCGAGCTGGACCCGCAGCCCGACCTGTACGCCAACCGCGCCGTCGCCCTGCGCGCCCTGGGCAGGATCGCCGAGGCGGAGGCCGACGAGCTCCGCGCGGCCGCCTCCGCCTGACAGTGGGACGATTGATGCATGACGGGGCGTATTGGGCGAGCTGCGGGGGTGTGCGGGGCCCTGGGGGTGTTGTGGTGGGCCACCGCCCGGCTGGCGTGGGCGGGCGTCGGCTGCGCCGACTGGGACTGCCTGGCCCCGGCCCTCGGCACGCTGCTGGCGATCAGCCTGGTCATGCTCGCCGGAGCCGCGTACGTGCTGGAGCGCGTGGACGTGCGGCCCGCGCGGCGCGCCGCCCTGGTGGCCGCCGGAGCGGCGGTGGCGTTCTGGGCGGCCGGGAAGCTGCTGCCGTCGGTGCCGTACACCGCCGCGCAGGCGGTGGGCGCCGCGGTCGTGTTCGCCGGGGCGGGGGCCGTCGCGGCGTTCGTGACCGGGCCGGGGCTCGCGTTGCGGTGGCGGGTGCTGATCGCGCTGGCGCTGGCCGGCCTGCCGTGCGGGGTGTTCGCCGTGCTCTGGTTCGGGCTCGGCGGCTGACGCCCCGGCCCCGGGACCGGCGGCCCCGGGCCGGGTCAGGCGGGGAACACCTGGACGTGGTCGGCGGCGACCCGCAGGCGCACCTGGTCTCCTGGCGACAGGCCGGCGGCGGCCCTGGACGGCACGTCGGCGAAGATCACCGAGGGGCCCGCCTGGGCGTACACGCGGGTGGTGGCGCCGAGGAACACCGTCACGTCGACGACCGCCCGCGCGCCGGGGCCGTCCGCGGCCAGCTCGACGTCCTCGGGGCGGAACATGCACAGGACGCGCGGCGCGGGCGCCTCGACGTCGAACGCGCCGCCCGCGGTGACCCGGCCGTTCACCGCGTCGAGTTCGAGGGTGTTGCGGTTGCCGACGAAGCCGGCGGCGAAGCGGGTGGAGGGCGCGGTGTAGATCTCCGCGGGCGGCCCGCACTGCTCGATGTCGCCGGCGTTCATCACCGCGACCCGGTCGGAGATGGCCAGGGCCTCGGCCTGGTCGTGGGTGACGAAGACGGTGGTGATGCCGACCTGGTGCTGGATGCGGCGCACCTCGTCGCGCAGGCGGTGGCGTACCTGGGCGTCCAGGGCGGACAGCGGCTCGTCCAGCAGCAGCACCTCGGGGCGGGGGGAGAGCGCGCGGGCCAGGGCGACGCGCTGCTGCTGGCCGCCGGAGAGCTGGTTCGGCAGGCGGTCGGCGAGGTGGTCGAGGCCGACGAGGTCGAGCATCTCGGCCACGCGGTCCCTGACCTCCTCCTTCGGCCGCTTCCTGACGGTCAGGGGGAAGGCGACGTTGCCGCCCACGGTGAGGTTCGGGAACAGCGCGTAGGACTGGAAGACCATGCCGATGGGCCGCTTGCGCACCGGCACGCCGGCCATGTCGGCGCCGCCGATCGTCAGCCGCCCGCCGTCGAACCCGGTCAGGCCCGCGATGCAGCGCAGCAGCGTGGTCTTGCCGCAGCCCGACGGGCCGAGCAGGGCCAGCAGCTCACCCTGCTCGACGCTGACGCTCACGCCGTTCAGCGCGGTGTGCCCGGCGTAGCGCTTGGTGATGCGGTCGAGTACGACGTGGCTCATGGAGTGGTGCCCTTCTGGACCGGAGCGGTGGCCATGGACGCGCTCACCCGGCCGCGGCCGAGCCAGACGACCAGCGCGGACAGCGCGAACAGCAGGCCGAAGGTGAAAATGGTGACGACGGCCAGCGCGTTGGGGTCGCCGAGCGTCCGGGAGACGAACTGCCTGGCCGACCAGAGCGGCAGCGTCTCGTAGCTGACGCCGGTGAGGATCTTGGCGAGCGCGAACTCGTTCATGGCGGTCGCGATGACCAGCAGCGCGCCGGAGACGACGCCGCCGCGGATCGCCGGCAGGATCACGCCGACCAGCGTGCGGGCGGGCCCGGCGCCGCACGTGGCGGCGGCCTCGCTGAGCTGGACGGCCCCCGCCGCCAGCAGCGAGCTCTCCACCGCCCGGTACATGAACGGGAACGCGATCGCCGCGGTGGCCGCGGCCAGCAGCCAGAACGTGCCGAACAGCTCGGGCGCGACCGACTTGGTGACGAGCTGCAGCCCCGCCCCGACGACCACCCACGGGACGGCGAACGGGATCACCGCGATCGTCTGGACGATCGACCCGATGCGCGGGTTGTGCACGACCGACCAGTACGCGGCCGGCACCACCAGCACGATCTCGATCACCACGACGACCGCCGAGAGCACGAGCGAGCGGCCGAGCGCGGCCATGACGTCCGGCTCGGCGAACACGCCGGCCCAGTGGGCCAGGGTGTAGCCGTCGGGCAGCGGCGTGTCGGTCCAGCGGGTGGCCACCGAGTACAGCAGGGCGGCCAGCAGCGGCAGCCCGAAGTAGACCGCCAGCAGGCCGAGGAAGACGCGCCGTCTCACAGCCACCTCGCAGCGCGCCTGAGCGAGAGCCGGTAGAGCAGCGTCGCCCCGATGGCCAGGATCATGAGCAGCACCGACAGCACGGCGGCCCGGCCGAGGCCGAACACCGAGGACTCCAGCGTGCTGCCGATCTGCAGCGTGATGAGCTTGGTCGCGCTGGGGGAGGAGCCGATGGCGTACGCGACGGCGTAGACGCCGATCGTCCAGGTGAAGACCAGCAGCCAGCCCGCGATGACGAACGGCGCGAGCACCGGCAGGCCGACGTACCGCCAGAACTGCCGTCGCGTGGCGTGGCAGACCGCGGCGGCCTCCTGCCAGTCGTCCTTGAGCACGCTGAGCGCGGGCAGCGTGAGCAGCACGAACATCGGGACGTTGAAGTACAGGTAGACGACGTTCATGCCGTTGAAGGAGCCGAGCGAGGGGAACGGGTTGTCCTCGATCCCGAACAGGCCCTTGAGCACGAGCGTCAGCATGCCGGTCGAGCCGATCAGCGCGACGAAGCCGAAGGCCAGGCCGATGCCGGCGAAGTTCGAGGCGACGTTCATCAGCGACAGCCAGAAGGCCCGGCCGCCGAGGCGCATCCGGGTGATCAGCCAGGCGGCGGGCGCGCCGAGCGCCGTGGCCAGGGTGGCCTGGGTCAGGCCGAGCGCGAGCGAGCCGCCGATCGCCTGGCGGTCCACCGGGTTCCGCGCCACCTTGACGATGTGGTCGAGGCCGTAGCCGCCGTCCGGCAGGGCGAAGGTGTCGTGCAGCAGCCGCAGCGCCGGCAGCACCAGCGTGGCCAGCGTGAACAGCAGCAGCGGCAGGGCCGGGCCCCAGGCGGTGAACAGCCTGCCGGGGGCCCTGCGGCGCGCGGCGGCCGGGGGAGCCGCCACGGACTCCGTGATGTGGGACGTCACGCGAGGACCTTCGCCTCCCAGTCGGCGACGATCTGCTCGGGATTGACCTTCGTGATCTCGATCTCCTTGACCGGCGCGTACGACTCCTCGGGCAGCCAGTTGGCCTTGGCGTCGGCCGGGAGTTGCAGGTCGCCGTTGAGCGCGCGGACGGGCCGGGCGCCGAACTTGGCGAACAGCGTCTGGGCCTCGTCGGAGAGCACGTAGTCGAGCAGGCCCTTGAGGAAGTCGCCCTTGGCCGTGTTGTACTTGTTGATCATCATTCCGGACGGCGACCAGACCGAGCCGTCGGAGGGGATGATCACCTCCACGTTGACGTTCTTGGCCTTCAGCGCGGCCTTCTGGGCCAGGCCGTTGAAGTCGTAGTTGATCTGGATCGGGGCCTCGCCCTTCTCCAGGGTCTCCTCGCTCATCTTGACGTCGCTGAGGTTGCCGGCGTCCTTGAGCTTCTTGAAGTAGGTGTAGGCGGGGGTCAGGTCGTCCACCGAGCCGCCGGCCGCGACCGCGGCGGCGACGACCATGGCCTGGCCGGTGCCGGAGGAGGCCGGGTTCTTGATGGCGATCTGGCCCTTGTACTCGGGCTTGAGCAGGTCCTGCCAGCTCTTGGGCGGGTTGCTCACCTTGTCGGTGTTGACCACGAACGCGGGCGCGCCCACGAACGTGGCGACCCAGCCGCCCTTGCCCTTCTGCCAGTCCTTCAGCTTGGCCGCCGACGGCGGCAGGTACGCCGGCACCACGCCCTTGGCCTCGGCCACCGGCCCCCACATGAGGCCGATGTCGCTGGCCGTGCCGATCGGGTTGTCCTTCTCGGCGTCGAACTTGACGATCTCCTCCGAGGAGGACATGTCGGTGTCCTTGTGGGCGCAGGTGCCCTGGTACTTGGCGCAGAACGTCTTGACGACCTCGCCGTAGTTGGCCCAGTCGGGGGCCAGGCCGTAGGTCGGCAGGTCCTTGCCCTGGGCGGCGATCTTGCCGGTGTCCGGGGCGGCGGACCAGTCGTATTCACCGGCGCCGGCCGAACTGCCGCACGCGGTGAGGGCGAAAAGGGATGAGGCGGCAATTACCGCCCATGTGCGATGCTTCATCTGGACCCTCGGTTAATTCCGGGTGAATTCGACAAGTGCCGTGAGCAGGTCTTTTCCCCGGCATGTCTAGTGCAGCGGAACGGTCCGGCCAATGCGTGATTTGCCTATCGCCGCTATAGGCGGAGCCGTATAACGGCTGCCTATCGGGGGCATCGGTCTAATCCCCCTTGTCCGGAACATCCCAGGCCGTGAGGCTTTGCCGTATCAGAAGTTGACCGGAAAGGAACCCGATGGCGACGATCCCGAGTCGCTACCTGCTCAACCACATCGGCGGCGAGTGGCGTGCCCCCGAGAGCGGGCAGACCCGGCCGAACATCAACCCCGGCGACCTCTCCGACCACATCGGGGACTTCGCCGAGTCCGGTGGCGCGGACGTCGAGCTGGCCGTGGAGGCCGCCGCGGCGGCGATGCCGGAGTGGAAGGGACTCGGGCCGATCAAGCGCGCCGAGTACCTGTGCGCCGCCGAACGCCTGATCGAGGAGCGGGCCGAGGACTTCGCCCAGGCGATCACGCGTGAGCAGGGCAAGCTCATCAAGGAGGCGCGCGGCGAGGTCAGGCGGGCCCTGGCCATCCTCGACTTCACCGCGGGCGAGGGGCGCAGGCTGAAGGGCGAGACGCTGCCCGCCGAGGAGCCGCGCACGTTCTCCTACACCTTCCGCGCGCCCATCGGCGTGGTCGGCCTGGTGACGCCGTGGAACTTCCCGCTCGCCATCCCCATGTGGAAGGTCGCTCCCGCGCTGCTGGCCGGGTGCGCGGCGGTGCTCAAGCCGTCGCCGTTCACGCCGCTGACCTCGGCGCTGCTGGTGGAGGCGTTCGTGGACGCGGGCGTCCCGGCCGGGGTGCTCAACCTCGTGCAGGGCGACATCGCGGCGGGCGAGGCGCTGGTGACGCACCCGCGCGTGGCCGGGATCAGCTTCACCGGCTCGCTGCCCGTGGGCCTGGCCATCCACCAGGCCGGCGCGCCGCGGCTGCTGCGCACCCAGCTCGAACTGGGCGGCAAGAACGCGGTCCTGGTGCTCGCGGACGCCGACCTGGACAAGGCGGTCAAGGCCACCGTGTTCGGCGCGTTCGGGCAGTCGGGGCAGCGGTGCAGCGCCACCTCCCGGGTGATCGTCGACCGGGCCGTCAAGGAGGAGTTCCTGACGCGGCTGGTCGCCGAGGTGGCCCGGCTCAAGGTGGGGCCGGGCCTGTCGGAGGAGGCCACGATCGGCCCGGTCGTGAACGAGACCCGCATGCGCGCCTGCCTGGACGCGGTCAAGGCCGCGCAGGAGGCCGGGGCCAAGATCGCCGTCGGCGGCGAGCGGCACACCGAGGGCGTGCCCGAGGGCTGCTACGTGCAGCCGACCGTGCTGCGTGACGTGCCCTGGGACAGCGAGATCGCCCAGGAGGAGATCTTCGGCCCGGTGTTGTCCGTGGTGGACTGCGACGGCTTCGACGACGCCATGCGCATCTCCAACTCGGTCAGGTACGGCATGAGCGGCACGATCTTCACCCAGGACCCGGCGACCATCTTCGAGGCCCTGGACCGCTTCGAGGCGGGCATGCTGCACGTCAACCGGCCCGGCGTCGGCGCGTACGCGCACCTGCCGCACATGGGCGCCAAGCTGTCGCAGTTCGGCCCGCCCGAGTGCTCGCCGCAGGTCTGGGACTTCTACACCGAGTGGCGGTCCGCGTGCATAAGTTACTGACGGCCGCCGAGGCCGTCGCCCGGCACGTCCCCGCCGGGGCCGTCGTCGGGATGGGCGGCCAGAACATCAACCGGTGCCCGATGGCGCTGGTGCACGAGGTGATCAGGCAGGGGATCGGCGGGCTGACCGTGGTCGGCTGCAACCTGTCGCTGCCGCTCGACATGCTGGTGGCCGCGGGCCTGGTGGCCCGGACCGAGCAGGGCACCGGCAACCTGGAACGTTACGGCACGCTGTTCGCCTGGCGCCGGGCCGTCGAGCGCGGCGAGGTCGGCGCCGGCGACCACTCGCACCTGGCGATGGCCACCCGCTTCGCGGCGGGGGCCGTCGGGGTGCCCTTCCTGCCGACGCGCAGCCTGCTCGGCACCGACCTGCTGGCCGACCTGGTCTCCGACGGGGTGGCGGTGGAGTCGGCCGATCCGTGGACGGGCCGGCCGGTCGTGCTGCTGCGGGCGATGACGCCGGACGTGGCGATCATCCACGCGAACCGCGCCGACCTGGCCGGGAACGTCGTGATCGAGGGGGTCACCTCCCACGAGGTGGACATGGTCAGGGCCGCCCGCGCCACGATCGTGTCGGCCGAGGAGGTGCTGCCCGCCGGGGCGTTCGCCGACCGGCCCGAGCGGGTCACCATCCCGGAGGCGTACGTGACGGCGGTCGTCCACCAGCCCTTCGGCGCCTTCCCGACCTCCGTCTACCGCGCGTACGACTTCGCCGAGCCGGAGATCAAGGAGTACCAGGCGCTGGGCCGGGCCGGGGACGCCGAGCTGCGTGAGTGGATCGGGGCCAACCTGGGCGCGTCCTTCGACGACTACCTCAGGGCCCGCGACCCGGCGGGCACGCTCAGGGCCGGGCTGACCGAGCAGATGGGGAGGCTGGTGTGAGCGCCGAGTGGACCGCCCTGCCGCGGGAACTGCTGGTCGTCGAGGGCGCCCGGCAGATCCGCGACGGCGACCTGGTGATCGTCGGCACCGGCCTGCCGCTGCTGGCCGCCACGCTCGCCCAGCGCACCCACGCGCCGGAGGCCAAGCTCGTCATCGAGTCGGGGGTGATGTTCCCGAAGGTCGTGCCGACGCCGGTGTCGGTGGTCGATCCGCGGCTGATGCGCGGCGCCGCGCGGCACGGGTCGCTGTTCGAGGCGCTGGGCGGGCTGGTGCAGCGCGGGTTGGTCCGTACGGGGTTCCTCGGCGGGGCCCAGGTGGACGAGTACGCCAACATCAACTCCACCTGGGTCCCGAGGCCGGACGGCTCGCGGGTGCGGCTGCCCGGCAGCGGCGGCGCCAACGACATCGCCAGCCACTGCCGGCAGGTGGTGATCCTGACCGACCACGAGAAGCGGCGCTTCCCCGCCCGCTGTGACTACGTCACCAGCCCGGGGTTCCTGGGCGGGCCGGGGGAGCGGGCCAAGGCCGGGCTCGGGCCGTTGCGCGTCAAGGTCGTCACCGACCTGTGCGTGATGGAGGCCGAGGACTCGGCGCTGACCGTGACGGCGCTCATGCCGGGGGCGAGCGTCACGGACGTACTAGACAACACCGGCTTTACCCCGAAATTTCGGGATTCGTTGGAAATTGTGGTGCCGCCGGACCCCGACGACCTCCGCCTGCTGCGCGAGGAGATCGACCCGGCGTGCGTGTACTTCCCTGAAAGGAAAGGCCGTTGACCGACAAGAAGCCGTTCGCCTGGGAGACGGCGATCGCCTGGAAGAACAAGGACCGGATCGTCGTGCGCGGGTACGACGTGAACGAGCTGACCGGCAACATCTCCTTCGCCGAGCACTTCCACCTGGTGCTGCGCGGCGAGTTGCCGACCCCCGAGGTGGGCCGGATGACCGAGGCGATCCTGGTGAACATGGCCGAGCACGCCATGTCGCCCTCCTCGGCCACCGTGCGCTTCGCCACCTCCGGCGGCGCCGAGCTGAACGCGGCCGTCGCGGCGGGCGTCGCCGGCATCGGCCGCCTGCACGGCACCGCCGACCGGCCCGCCGAGATGTTCCTCGCGGTCGGGGAACGGGCCGAGCGCGACGGGCTGAGCGACGAGGAGGCCGCCGCCAAGGTCGTCGCCGAGATGCGCGAACGCCGCGAGCGCATGCCCGGGTTCCACCACGCCCAGCACATCCGCGACCCGCGCACCGCCCGCCTGCTGGAGCTCTCGGACGAGCTGGGCGTCACCGGCCGGTACGTCCGCATCGCCCGCGCGATGGAGGAGGCCACCGAGGGTGTCTTCGGCCGCCGGATCTGGCTCAACGGCCCCGGCTCGATGGGCTGTGTCGGCCTCGACATGGGGTACGAGCCGCTGCAGCTCAAGGCCATGTTCATCGTGTGCAGGTCGTTGTCGCTGTGCGCGCACTCGATCGAGGAGATGACCAGGGAGAAGGGCTGGCGGGCCTCCGCCAACTCCGACATGGTCCAGCCGCTGGGCCTGTCGATGCAGGGGCCGGACCACTACGACGGCCCGGCCGACCGCACCCTGGCCTGACCCGGCCCGGCCTGGCCCGGCCCGGTCTGACCGCTGACGGCGCCTCCGTGCCGCCCCTTGACACCCGCGTCCCCATTGGAGGAGCGTGGGTGCCCCAAGGTGTTCCGTAAACGGAACGAGGCATGGAGGTGCGGTCATGCGGCCCAATTCCCGGTTCGCGCAGGTGCAGCCGTTCGACATCGACAAAGTGGCCGCGGCCGCCGGGGCGGACGCCGACGTCCTGCGCCTGGAGAACCTCGACACCGACGTCCCGCCGCCGCCGTCCGCCCTGGCCGCGACCAGGCGGTCACTGGAGGAAGGGACGGGCAACAGCTGGCTGCCGTTCACCGGGCTGCCGGTGTTGTGCCAGGCGGTCGCCGCCGAGCTGCGGGCGCGTACCGGGCTCGACTACGACCCCCTGCGGCAGGTCTGCATCACCTCCGGCGGGACGTCGGCGGTGATGCCCGTGCTGCTGGCCACGACCGAGCCGGGCGAGCCCGTGCTGCTCACCGACCCCACCTACGCCGGGCTGCTGCAGCGGGTGCGGCTGTCGGGCGCGCGTCCGCACCTGGTGCCGCTGCTGGTGCAGGACGGGCGCTGGCGGCTGGACCGCGAGGCGCTGGCCCGGGTGCCCGCCGCGGCGGCGCTGCTGCTGATGAGCCCGTCGATGCCGTCGGGCGTGGTCTTCGACCGGGAGGACTGGCAGGCGGTCGCGCGGGTGTGCGAGCGCACGGGCGCGTACCTGATCTACGACGCCGCCATGGAGCGCATCGTCTTCGACGGCCACCCGCGGATCAACCCCTGCCAGGTGGACGGCCTGGCCGAGCGCACGATCATCATCGGGTCGATGTCCAAGGAGTACCGGATGATCGGCTGGCGGATCGGCTGGGTCGCCGGCCCGGCCGACATCATGTCCCGGATCATGGTCGCGACCATCTACAACACCACCGTGGCCAGCGGATACCACCAGTACGGCGCCGCCGCCGCGCTCACCGACCCGGCGGGCGCGGGCGTGGCGGAGGCGGCGGCCGAGTACCAGGCCCGCCACGACACCGTGCTCGCCCAGCTCGACGGGCTGCCGGTGGTCCGGGCGGGCGGCGGCTGGTCCGTCCTGGTGGACGCCGAAGCCATGGGGCTGACCGCCGAGGACCTGTCGGCCCGCCTGCTGGACCGCGGACGCGTGGCGGCCACCCCCATGACGGCCTGGGGTGACAGCGTGGCCCCCCGGTACGTCCGCCTCGTCTACAGTGCCGAGCCGGTCGGCCGCCTGGCGGAGCTGCGGGCCCGCTTCGACGCGGCGCTGTCCTGACCCGGCGTCAGCGGGGAAGCCGGTCGCGCAGGAAGGACTCGAACGTGCGCAGGCCGGGGTGGCGGGCGCGGAGCGCGGCGATGTCGGCCTGGTAGCCGCTCTCCAGGAACCACTCGTACATGCGCTCGCCGCCGGGCGCGGTCTGCTCGAACCGGGTGGGCGTGCCGGTGACCCGCTGGTAGACCTCGGCGATCTCGGCGCCGGTCAGCTCCTCGCTCGCGATCTCCAGCGCCCGGCCCGCGTACTCCGCCGGACGCTCGAACGCCTCCGCCGTGAAGTGGGCGATGTCCTCGGGCGCGACGAGCTGCATGCGCCGGAACGGCAGCGCGATGACCCGCTCGTCCCCGGCGGGCTCGGCGTAGTGCAGCAGGTTCGTCATGAAGAACGCCGGGCGCAGCACCGTCGCCCGCAGGCCCAGCCCGGCGATGTGCCGCTCGATCGCCCACTTGCTCGCGAAGTGCTCGATGCCGGTGTCGCGCTCGGCGCCGCCGACCGAGCTGTAGACCAGGTGCGCCAGGCCCAGCCCGGCGGCCAGGTCGGCGGCCGCGACGCCCTGGCGCACCTCGCGGGCCAGCTCCTCCTCCGTCACGGCCAGGGCCTGCACGCTGAACACGCCGTGCACGCCGGTCATGGCCGTCCGGAGCGAGGCGGGGTCGTCCAGGTCGCCCTTGGCCAGGGTGGCGCCGAGCGCGGCCAGGGCCTGGGCGGCGTCCGAGGCGGGGTCCCTGACCAGGGCGCGGACCGTCCAGCCGCGGGCCAGCAGGGTCCGGGCGACCGCGCCGCCCTGGTTGCCGGTGGCGCCGGTGACCAGGACCGTCCTGGCCCGTGCGGGCAGCAGCAGGGTCTTCCCGGTGACCGCGCGGGCCTCGACGGCGGCGTGCGCCTCGGCCGCCGACTCCAGGGGGAGCACGTTGCCGACCGTGGGACTCAGGCGGCCGGCCGCGGCCAGCTCCAGGGCCTCGCGGGCCAGCTCGCGCGGGTCGGCCGCGGGCCAGGCGACGGCGGTCACCCGGGGGTCGGGGGTGGTCATGGGGCCGCCGGCCATGCCGTACACGCTGAGCCGGCCGCCGTCCTTCAGCAGGTCCTGCGCCTGGGCGCCGATCTCGCCGCCCACCCCGTCGAAGACGACGTCCAGGCCGCCGGTCGCGGCGCGCACCTCGTCGGCCCAGCCAGGGGCGGTGTAGTCGACCGTCAGCTCGGCGCCGAGGCGTGCGGCCAGCTCGCGCTTGGCGGCGCTGCCGGCCGCGCCGACCACGCGCGCCCCCGCGGCGTGGGCGAGCTGCACCAGCAGGCTGCCCACCCCGCCGCCGGCCGCCTCCACCAGCACCCACTCGCCGGGCCGCGGCGCGGCGGCGCGGACCAGCCCCACGGCGGTGCGCCCGTCGGCCAGCAACGCCACGGCCTCGCGCGGCGACAACCCGGCGGGCACCGGGATCAGGTCCTCGGCGGCGGCCACCGCCAGCTCGGCATAGCCGCCGGACCCGCCGAGCGTGGTGACCACCAGGGAGCCCGTCAGCGCCGCGGCCACGCCCTCGCCCACCGCCAGGACGGTGCCCGCCACCCCGTTGCCCAGGATCGCGGGCAGCTCAGCCGCGCGCGGCCCCCGTCCGGCGCGCACCTGCGTCTCCACGAACGTGACGCCCGCGACCGCCACCTCGACCAGCACCTGACCCGGCCCCGGGACGGGGTCGGGCACCTCCTCCACGACGAGCGACTCCGGGCCGCCGAGCTCCCGCAACACCACCGCACGCATGACAGACCTCCTTTATCGGAGCGAATCGCTCCGAAAGGAACCGTATATCGGAGCGCAGTGCTCCGCAATATTCTGTACGGCATGGCAGGACGCGGCAGGCAGGCCGAGGCGGCGCGGAACGATCTGCGGCTGCTCCAGGCGGCCCACGAGGTGTTCACGACCCAGGGGTTCGACGCGCCGGTCTCGGCCATCGCCAGGCAGGCGGGCGTCGGCATGGGCAGCCTCTACCGGCGCTACCGCACCAAGGAGGAGCTGCTCCAGCGGCTGTGCCTGATCGCCATGGAACGCGTGGTCGACAACCTGGAGTCGGCCCTGGCCGAGCCCGACCCGTGGACCGGGCTGGAGGCGTACGTGCGGGCCTGCGTGGCCGGCCGCTCCGGCGCGCTGGCCCCGGTGGCGGGCACGATCGAGGTCACCGACGAGATGTGGCGCACCTCCCGCCGGGCCACCGAGCTGGCCGGCACCCTCGTCGCCAGGGCCCGCGAGGCCGGCGCGCTGCGGCCCGACGTGACCACCCTCGACGTCTCGCTGCTCATCGAGCAGTTCAGCAGGCCCGCCCCCGGCCCGCCGAGCGAGGAGCACCAGCGGGTCAAGGAGCGCCTGCTGGCCATCGCGCTCGACGGCCTGCGCGCCCCCGGCGCGACCCCGCTGCCCGGCGAGCCACCGAGCGCGGAGTGGTACGAAGGACGCTGGCGGACCGCCCGGTAGGTCTACGGTGGGACGGTGGCCTTCAATGACCTGCTGAAAGACCTCCAAGACAGCGCCGGAGCACAGGCGGCGGGCATCAGGCGCGGCTACGGCGGCCCGCCCGCCCGGACGATGAGCGTGCGCTCCGGCCCGGCCCGGTTGCGCTGCGCCTCGCTGCTCAAGCCGCTCTACGCCTGGGTGGCCGCCGACCACATCGACGACGCCGACCGCTGGCGCCGCCACGCCGAGCCCGCCGTGGTCGTCTCCTCCAACGCCGACACGCTCAGCCTCTGGCTGTCCATCGGCCCCCGCGTGCTGCTGGACGACCTCTACCGGCGTACCGGCGTACGGTGGGCACAGCCGGGCGGCGACCCGTCACGCTTCGGCTCGGTGGAGGTCTCGGCCGAGGAGGTCGCCGCCGCCTACGCCGTGTTCGCGCAGGCCGCGGCGGCGGGCGACCCGGTGGCGGCCACCGTCCTGGCGTGGATGCGGCAGGTGACGGGCGAGCAGACGTTCGGCGCCCGCGAAGCGCTCGGCTCGCCCGAGGCCGGGGTCAAGTGCGGCTGGTACGGCGCCCCCGACGAGACCTGCCTGCGCACCCACGCCGTCGCCGTCCTGCCGCGCGGCGGCACCCGGGCCACCGTGGTCGTGGCGATGACCGCGCTGCCCTACACCGGCGAGCGCGACCGCGAGTCCTACCACGCCCGCATCGCCCAGGGGCTGCCGGTCGAGTCCGTGCACGAGGGCCTGGCCGGGCCGCTGCTGCGGGGCCTGATGTCCACCACGCTGGCCGAGCTGGGGCACCAGCCCCGATAAGGTCGTGGTCGTGCTGATCACAGTGCTGGGCGGATGCGGGGCTTGGCCGGCGGCGGGCCAGGCGTGCAGCGGATATCTCATCGAGCACGACGGGTTCCGCGTGCTCGTCGATCCCGGCTACGCCACGCTGCCGCGGCTGCTGGAAACCACGCCGGCCGAGCGGGTCGACGCCGTCCTGGTCAGCCACGGCCATCCCGACCACTGCTCCGACCTCAACCCGCTGCTGCGCGCCCGCGCCCTGGGCGACGCCCCGCCGGCCGCGCTGCCCGTGCACGCGCCGCCCGGCGCGCTCGACGCCGTGCTCGCGCTCGACCGGCGCGGCATGCTGGCCGGCAGCTTCGAGCTGCACGACCTGGAGCCGGGCGCGCCGCGCGAGATCGGCCCCTTCCGGCTCGACGCCTTCTCGCTGCCGCACCACGTGCCCAACGCCGGGCTGCGGCTGAGCGCGGGCGGCCGGGTGATCGCCTACACCGGCGACACCGGCCCGTCCGCCGACCTCGTCACGCTGGCCGCGGGCGCCGACCTGCTGGTGGCCGAGGCCACCTATCCCGAGCAGGTGCCCGGCGAGGACGCCCCCTACCTGTCCAGCGCCGCCGACGCGGGCCGCACCGCCGCGGCGGCCGGGGTCGCCCGGCTGCTGCTCACCCACCTGTGGCCGGGCACCTCGCCCGAGCCGGCGCTGGCGGCGGCGGCCAGGTCCTACCCGGGCGACCTCGCGGTGGCCACGGCGGGCCGCACGATCGAGGTGTAGCGACGGGTTCAGCGGCGGGCGGCGGCGGTCCAGCGACGGGTTCAGCGGCGGGGTCGGCGGCGGGTCAGCGGCGGGCGGCGGCGCGCAGGGCGGCCACCACGTCGGCCAGTTCCGGCGGCTCGACGCCGTAGGGCATCTCCTCGGCCCAGGTGTGGCCGCGGTAGACGCCGAGCTCCTCCTCGGTGAGCGCGGCGGGGGTCACCCGCGGGCGCGCCTCGTCGAAGATGGCCAGGAAGAACGGCTCGGTCTTCACGTAACGCACGCCCAGCCAGGAGAAGTCGCGCTCGACGTCCACCCGGTGCTCGCCGACGGCCGAGCCGGGCAGCCCGGTCTCCTCGGCCAGCTCGCGCCGGGCGGCCTCCAGCGGCGTCTCGCCGGGGTCGAGGCCGCCGCCCGGCGGTTCCCACACGTCCGTGCCGCTGACCGGGTCGTACCAGTGCATGAGCAGGACGCGCCCGTCGCGGTCGAGGCAGACGACGCGGGCGGCGGGACGTTGGCTACTGCCCATTTGGGCCCCCTTTTCCCTCTATGACGTCCATCGGAAAGACGCTCTTCACGCACCCGCCTGACGCTGGAGATCCTTCAGCCGGATCACCCAGCACTCAGCGAGGAGTACGTCCATGCAACGATGGCGCATCCTGCCCGCTCTCGTGGCCGCGGCCGTGTCGGTCCCCGCGCCGGCGGCCCTGGCGAATCAGGCGGCCGATCCCGCACCCGCTCCCGAGGGCAAGGTCCTCAACGGCGCGACCGCCCTGGCCGCGCCCGTGCCCGTGCCCGACGTCCCGAACGGCATCAGCAGCGACAAGGTCCTGGTGATCGGCCTCGACGGGTTACGCCACGACCGCATCGCCCCCGCCGACGCCCCCAACCTCGACGCCCTGATCAGCGGCGGCACGTTCGGCACGAGCCTGCTCTACACCAGCCCGATGGCCGCCACCTCCAGCGGCCCCGGCTGGTCCACGATCGCCACCGGCGTCTGGCCCGACCTGCACGGCGTCAAGGACAACACCTTCGCCGGCAAGCACTACGACCGCTACCCCGACTTCCTGACCAGGCTGGAGAACACCGGCGCCGGCCACTCCACCTACGCCGCACTCGACTGGAAGCCGCTCGCCGACCAGGGCACGTTCGGCCCCCGGATCGACGCCAGGGTGGTCCTGGACGGCGACGCCGACGGCTACCCGGCCGAGGACGAGCGCCTCACCCAGGTCAGCGAGACCGTCCTGCGCACGAAGAACCCGGACGCCGCCTTCGTCTACCTGGGCGCGATCGACATCGCCGGGCACGGCAGCGGCGCAGGCTCGGCCGCCTACCTGGCCGCGATCCACGACGCCGACGCCCGCATCGGCCGGTTGCTGGCCGCGGTCAGGGCCAGGCCGACGTACGCGAGCGAGCGCTGGACGGTGATCGTGGCCACCGACCACGGGCACACCGACGCGGGCGGGCACGGCGGGTCCTCGATCGAGGAGCGCCGCACGTTCGTCCTGGCTTCCGGGCCGGGCATCGCCGCCGGGGCGCGGCCGGCCGACACGCGCCTGGTGGACGTGACGGCCGCGGTCTTCACCGGGCTGGGGCTGGCCGTGCCGGGCGGGATCGACGGCCGGCGGGTGGACACCAGGACCGGCGACCCGTTCGAGGGCGTCGCGCTGTCCGGCAGGACCGACGAGACCGGCATCCCGGCCGGCCTGCTCGGCTACTCGCACACGCCGCCCGCGGGCTGGTCGGTGGACGCGTCCAGGATGCCGTCGGGGGGCGTTCAGGAGTGGCGCGGCTGGGCGTTCACCACGGACGAGTTCTGGTCGCGGGCGGCCCGTGACCAGCAGCGGGAGCTGAACGTCCGGTCCAGGGGCACCTTCGCGGTGGCCGACTCCGACGAGTGGGACGACAAGTCGCACGGGACCGGGACGTTCGACTCGACGCTCGTCTCGCCCGCCTACACCGTGACCGGCCGGACGTCCGTCACCCTCGCCTACGCCACCCACTACCGCGTGGACGGCGCGCAGAAGGCGCAGGTGCTCGTGTCGTTCGACGGCGGCGCGGACACGCTGGTCAAGAACTACACGGCCGACGCGGTCGCCAGGAACGAGTCGCTCGCGGTGGCCGTGCCGGCCGGGGCCAGGTCGATGAGGGTCAAGTTCCACTACTTCGACGCGACCAACAACTGGTACTGGGCGGTGGACGACCTGCGCGTCTCCTGACCGCGCGGGCGGGGCCCCGCCTTCGGGCGGGGTTCCCGGTCAGGGGTTGCGGGCGGCGATGGAGGCGTTGAGCGCGGTGGCGAAGGCCGTCCAGCCGACGTAGGGCAGCAGGGCCAGCCCGGCGCGGCGGTCGGCGCGCAGGAAGCGGCGCAGCAGCACGAGGTTGGCCGCGTCGAGCGCGACGATGTCGGCCAGCGCCAGGCGCGGGGAGCGAGCGCCGAAGAACAGCGGGGTCCAGGCGGCGTTGAGCGCGAGGTTGGCGCCCAGGGCGCGGGCCAGGCCGGCCCGGTCGTCGCCGCTGGTCAGGGCGCGCGCGCCGGCGTAGGCGATGAGGGCGTAGACCGGCGTCCAGACCAGGCCGAACGCCTGCGTGGGCGGCTGCCAGCGGGGCTTGCGCAGCCCGCGGTACCAGTCCGAGCCGGAGGAGGTGGCCAGGCTGCCGAGCGTGGCCGTGGCGGTGACCGCGGCCGTGGTGGCGAGGAGGTTACGGGCGAACGGGCGCATCTGCATGGCCCTGCCCCTACCCGCCCAGCCTGCCGCATGCCCTAGGCGCCCTCCGGCTCCTCGACGACGAGGGCGAGCAGGCCGGGGAACCGTTCGTCGAACTCAGCGCGGCGCAGCCGGTTGAGCCGGCGGGCGCCTTCGTCGCGCTGCTCCAGCAGGCCGACCTGGCGCAGCACCCCGAAGTGGTGGCTGAGCGTGGACTTGGCCACCGGCAGGTGGGCGAACGTGCCGCAGGCGCGCGCCCAGTCGGGCTCTCCGGCCAGCTCGCGGACGATGCGGCGGCGGACCGGGTCGCCGAGCGCGTCGAGGGCGGCCTGCAGCGACACCTCGACGGGCGAGGTGTGGGTCAGGCCGCGCGCTCTGTTCGATGGCGGTCGAACATTGGTGTAGTGTTCCATCTCGATCGAACATCCTAGTCGAGGGAGCGGCCATGGAGACCGGGCACTTCGGGGTGTGGCACCCGCTGATCGGCAAGGCCCCCGCCGAGCAGGCGCGGCGCGCGGCGGCCCAGATTGAGCGGCTGGGCTACGGCTCCGTGTGGATCAACGAGGGCCGGCAGAGCAAGGAGCCGCTCACCACCGCGGCCGTCCTGCTGGCCGCCACCACCCGCGTCGCGGTCGCGACCGGCATCGCCAGCATCTGGGGCCGCGACGCGACGGGCATGACGGCGGGCGCGAAGACGCTGGCCGACGCCTTCCCCGGCCGTTTCGTGCTGGGCATCGGGGTCAGCCACGGCCCGCTGGTCGGCAGCCGCGGCCACGCCTACGACAAGCCGCTGAGCGCGATGCGCGCCTACCTCGACGGCATGGACGCCGCCGAGGAGGGCCTGCCCGCGGCGCGGGCGCCCCGGCTGCTGGCGGCGCTGCGGCCGCGGATGCTGGAGCTGTCCAGAGACCGGGCCGACGGCGCCCACACCTACTTCGTGCCGCCCGAGCACACCGAGCAGGCCCGCCGCGTCCTCGGCGGCAGCCGGCTGCTGGTGCCCGAGCAGGCCGTGGTGCTGGAGACCGACCCGGCAAGGGCCCGCGAGATCGCCCGCGCCCACCTGGCCTACTACCTGACCCTGCCCAACTACCTGGGCAACCTGCGCGCCCTGGGCTTCACCGACGCCGACTTCGCGGGCGGCGGCAGCGACCGGCTGGCCGACGCCATCGTGGCCTGGGGCGACGAAGGGCAGGTCGCCGCGCGGTTGCGGGCCCACCTCGACGCCGGGGCCGACCACGTGGCCGTCCAGCCGCTGTCGCCGGGCGCCCCCGACCTCGACGACGCCCTGGGCCAGCTCCAGCGCCTGGCCCCGGCACTCGGCCTCTGATCCGGGCGGCGGCCCGGCGGGTCGGTTTGACTTAGAGCGCACTTCAATTCGTAACGTCGGTCCCATGACAACGCCTCAGCACAGGATCGGTTCGGGTTTCGGCGCGAGAAGCACCGCGGACGAGGTGCTCAAGGGCATCGACCTCACCGGCAGGGTCGCGCTCGTCACCGGCGGCTACTCCGGCCTCGGCCTGCAGACCACCCGCGCGCTCAGCGGGGCCGGAGCCCAGGTCGTCGTCCCGGCCCGGCGTCGCGGCGCGGCCGAGGAGGCCCTGGCCGGCATCGACCGCGTCGAGGTGGGCGAGCTCGACCTGGGCGACCTCGACAGCGTGCGGCGCTTCGCCGAGGAGTTCCTGGCCTCCGGCCGCGACCTGCACCTCGTGATCAACAACGCCGGCATCATGGCCTGTCCCGAGACGCGGGTCGGCCCCGGCTGGGAGGCCCAGTTCGCCACCAACCACCTCGGCCACTACGCGCTGGTCAACCGCCTGTGGCCGGCCGTCGAGCGCGGCGGCGGCCGGGTCGTGGCCGTCTCCTCCGCCGGCCACCGGCGCTCCGGCATGCGCTGGGACGACGTGATGTTCGAGCACGGCTACGACAAGTGGCAGGCCTACGGCCAGGCGAAGACGGCCAACGTGCTGTTCGCCGTGCACCTCGACGCCCTGGCCAAGGACGCGGGGGTACGGGCGTTCGCGGTGCACCCCGGCGGCATCCTGACCCCGCTCCAGCGCCACCTGACCAAGCAGGAGATGGTCGAGGCGGGCTGGATCGACGAGCAGGGCAACCAGCTCAACACCAGCTTCAAGACCCCTGAGCAGGGCGCGGCCACCCAGGTGTGGGCGGCCACCTCGCCGCAGCTCGACGGCATGGGCGGCGTCTACTGCGAGGACTGCGACATCGCCGAGCCGGCCGACGGCTCCGGCGGCGGGGTCCATCCCCATGCCACCGACCCCGGGCAGGCCGCCCGCCTGTGGCGGTTGTCGGCCGAGCTGACCGGCGTCGACGCCTTCGCCGGGCGGGCGGCCTGACGGTCAGCGTTTCATGGCGCCGTCGGCGATGGCGTCCGCCGCCTCGCCGATGGCCATGCCGACGATCTCCAGGCGGCGCACCAGCTCGCGCTGCTTGAGCGCGTCCGAGGTGACCTCGCCGGAGAAGATCCGGGAGATCTCGTACTGGTACATGCGCCGGATCGCGCCGCCGGCCTTCTTGGCCTCCAGGGCGTCCTGCACCACCGCCGAGGGCCGGGCGGCCAGGCCGCGCACGGCGCTCTCCAGGGCGTCGATGCCCACGATGACCTGGTCGAGCAGCGGCGTGAAGCGGATCTGGTCGGGCACCCGGTACAGGTGCGACTCGCGCACGAAGTCCCGCAGCGAGTCCAGCACGTCGTCGATCGAGCGCGACAGGCGGAACAGGTCCTCGGGGTCGATGGGCGTGACCAGCGCGGTCTTGAGCTCCTCGACCAGGCGGGCGCGCTCCTCGTCGCCGAGGTGCTCGATCGCGCGCATCCGCTCGTGCGCGCCGGTCCTGCCCACCTCGCCGCCGATCATGGCCATCGCCAGCCACGCGCCCTGCTTGGTGGCCTTGAGCTGGCCGAGCAGGGCGCCGGTGAGCGCGCCGTCCATGCGGCCGGTCATGAGGTCCCGGATCCGGCGCCATCGCTTCACCACGTCCCCCTCAGCCCCTTCAGGACGAACGCCGCCGTCGCGGCCAGCAGGCCGCTCAGCGGGAGTGTCAGCAGCCAGGCCACGACGATCTTGACGGCGGCGTACCAGCGGACCCGGCCGCCGCCCTGCGCGACCCCGGCGCCGACCAGCCCGCCGGCCACGGCCTGCGTCATGCTCACGGGCATACCCAGCGCGGCGCAGGCGAGCACGGCGCTGCCCGCGGCCAGTTCGGCGGCGACGCCGTGCGCGGGCCGGGAGACGATGATCTCGCGGCTGAGCGTACGGCCCGCCCTGGGCAGCCCGTAGAGCGCGCCGAGCCCGAACAGCACCGCCACCAGCGAGGTGCAGGCCAGGGGTGCGCCCTGGAAGCCGAGCGCGATCATGAAGACGGCCAGCATCTTCTGCCCGTCGTTGGCCGCGTAGGCGAGCGTCTGGAGCAGGAACCCGGCCCAGTGCCAGCGGGCCAGGCCGGGCGCGTCGGTCACCCGGACGAGCAGCCGGATGAGCAGCCACGACAGCAGCGCCCCCACGAACGGCGCGGCCAGCCCGAAGACCAGCACGAGCGCCACCGAACCGCCCGACACCGGCAGCCCCCAGCCCAGCCCGGCCCCGGTGAGCCCGCCCACCACGGCCAGCGTGAGGCTGGTCGGCCGGCCCTTGGCGCTGAGCGTGAACACCACCGCCAGCGCGCAGAGCACGGCCACGGTCATCGCGGCCTGGCCGCCGGGGGCGTGGAAGCCCGCCAGCCGGTTCACGAACGTCAGCGCCACCTGGTGAGTGACCAGCGGGACCACGGTGACGAGCAGCACCAGCGAGAGGATGCCGACGGCCGGCCTGATCACCGGCAGCTTGAGCCCGGTCGCCAGCAGCGCGCCGCCGTCGTTGATCCCGGACACGACGGCGAACAGCCCCGCGACCCCGATCAGTACGACGGTCTCCAACGGCACGTGTCCCATCCCAGTCGGCGCTGCTCGGCACGGAAAAGCCCGATTCCCTTATGGCCCTCATAGGCGAAAGGCGGCTGTCCCATGCGGCGCCACCCCGGATAGCGTCCGTAATGCCCGATAACTACCCAAGATCGAGTGGATTGATGGACGAAGAACTCATTCTGTTGAATCCCGGGCCCGCATGTACGTCGAAGCGGGTCAAGGACGCCCTGCTTCGCGGCGACCTCTGCCACCGCGAGCCCGAGTTCACGGAGTTGCTGTTCAGGATCCGCGAGGCCCTGCCCCGGTGCCTGAACCTCGGCGGCACGCACGAGGCGCTGCTGGTCACCGGGTCGGGAACCGCGGCCATGGAGATGGCGGTCATCAGCTCCGTCCGCGCGGGACGCGGCGTGCTCGTCGTGAACAACGGCGTCTACGGCGACCGGATGATCAAGATCGCCAAGGCGCACGGCATCCCGTTCCACGAGGTCAGGAGCGACTGGACGGTCCCGGCCGACCCCGAGGCCGTCCGGACGGCCCTCGCCGGGCGCGACGACGTGGACGCCGTGGTCTGCGTGCACCACGAGACCACGACCGGCCTGATCAACCCGATCAAGGAGATCGGCGAGGTCGTGGCCGAGCACGGCGCGCTGTTCGTGATCGACGCGATCAGCGGCACCGCGATCGAGGACCAGGACCTGGCGCAGGTCAGGGCGGACGTCGTCTGCGGCACCGCCAACAAGGGCCTGCACGGGCTGCCCGGCATGTCGTTCATCCTGTGCAGCGAGGCCGCGATCGAGCGGATCCAGGAGGCGCCCGCGCGCAGCCTCTACCTCAACGCCGCCGGCTACCTGGCCGGTCAGCGCAAGGGCGACGTGCCGTTCACCCCGGCCGTGCAGGTCTGCTACTCCCTCGACGAGGCGATCAAGGAGTACGAGGAGGCGGGCGGCTTCGCGGCGCGGACCCGGCTGTACCGCGAGCGGGCGGCCCTCGTCCGCGGCCAGTTCGGGCGGCTCGGCCTGGACATCCTCGTTGATGAACAATTCAGATCAAACACCGTAACAATGCTTCATCTGCCGGAAAACGTAACTTATGCGGCGCTTCATGATGAGCTCAAAAAGCGCGGTTACGTTATCTACGCCGGTCAGGGGCGACTTTCCGCGGACTTCTTCAGGATCTGCACCATGGGCGAGATCCCCTGGCACCGGCTGGAACAGCTCGAGGACGCGCTCCGAGAGTCGATCGAGGCAGCTAGGGGTTAACGACGACATGCAGCTCAACCTGCACCGGCTCTGGATCTTCATGACGGTCGTGGAGTGCGGCGGCTTCTCGGCCGCGGCGCAGAAGCTCTACCTCAGCCAGCCGTCCGTGTCACACCAGGTCAGGCAGCTTGAGCAGGCGCTGCGCGCCACATTGATCGACCGCAGCGGCGCCCGCATCAGGCTCACCCCCGAGGGCGAGGTGATGCTGGAGTACGCCAGGCGGGTGTTCCTGCTGGCCGACGAGGCTGTGGCCGCCATCCGGCAGGTCTCCGGGCTGCAGACCGGCAAGCTGGTCGCGGGAGGCACCACCACCGTCGGCACGTACCTCCTGCCGCCGTTGCTGGCCGCCTTCCGCGACCGTCATCCGGGCATCGAGCTGGGCATCCAGGTCGGCAACGGCCAGCGGGTCGAGCGCGGCCTGGTGGACGGCGAGATCGGCGTCGCGGTGCTGGCGGGCGAGCCCGGCGCGGCGCAGCTCGTCAGCGAGCCGATCCTGGAGGACCGGCTCGTCGTCATCACCCAGCCGGGCCACCGGCTGTCCAGCAAGGGCCGCGCCGAGCCCGCCGACCTGACGGGCGAGTTCTTCCTCATCCGCGAGCCCGGCTCCTCCACCCGCGAGCTGCAGGAGCAGGCGCTGGAGACGTGGGGGCTCGAAGAGGCCGGCCGCAGCGAGATCTGGGGCCCGGAGACGATCAAACAGGCGGTCGCCGCGGGGCTCGGCGTTTCGCTGGTGTCCGAGCACTGCGTCGAGCAGGAGCTCGCCGACGGGCGGCTGGCGGCCCTGGAGGTGCTGCCCGCGCCCAAGCCCCGCCCCATCGTGCTGGCCCACCGCCGCGACCGGCTGCTGGGGCCCGCCGAACAGGCGTTCATCGCCATGCTGCGCAACGTCCGCAGCTGGCCGGGGATCAATCGCTTGAGGAGCATCTCGTGACATCCCTCCCCTCCCGGGCACAGGTCGTGATCATCGGCGGCGGCATCGCGGGCTGCAGCGTGGCCTACCACCTGGCCCAGCTGGGCTGGACCGACGTCGTGCTGCTCGAACAGGGGCAGCTGTCCTGCGGCACCACCTGGCACGCCGCCGGGCTCGTCGGCCAGCTCCGCAGCACCGAGAGCATGACCAGGCTGATCAAGTACAGCACCGACCTGTACGCCCGCCTGGAGGCCGAGACCGGCTTCGGCACCGGCTGGAAGCAGTGCGGCAGCGTCAGCGTGGCCCGCACCCCCGAGCGCATGACCCAGTTGCGGCGCACCGCGGCCGCCGCCCGGAACTACGGCATCCAGGCCGAGGTCGTCAGCGCGCGCGAGGCGGGCGAGCTGTGGCCGGTCATGCGCACCGACGACCTGGTGGGCGGCGTCTGGCTGCCCGGCGACGGCAAGGCCAACCCGTCGGACCTCACCCAGGCGCTGGCCCGCGGCGCGCAGCGGCACGGCGTCCAGGTGATCGAGCGGGTCCGGGTCACCGGCGTCACCGTGCGCGACGGCGCCTTGCGCGGCGTGCACACCTCCGAGGGCCACATCGAGACCGAGGTGCTGGTCAACTGCGCCGGACAGTGGGCCAAGGAGGTCGGCGGGATGGCCGGCGCGACCGTCCCGCTGCACTCGGCCGAGCACTACTACGTGGTGACCGAGCGCATCCCCGGCGTGCGTCCCGACCTGCCCGTGCTGCGCGACCCCGACGGCTACGCCTACCTCAAGGAGGAGGTCGGCGGCCTGGTCGTGGGCGGCTTCGAGCCGGACGCCAAACCCTGGGGCATGGACGGCATCCCCCACCCCTTCGAGTTCCAGCTCCTGGACGCGGACTGGGACCAGTTCGCGATCATCATGGAGAACGCGATCCAGCGCGTCCCGGCGCTGGAGAGCGCCGGGATCAGGATGTTCTACAACGGGCCGGAGAGCTTCACGCCCGACAACATGTTCCTGCTGGGCGAGACCCCCGAGGTGCGCGGCCTGTTCGTCGCCGCCGGGTTCAACTCGGCCGGCATCGCCTCGGCGGGCGGCGCCGGCCGCGCGCTGGCCGAGTGGATCGTGAACGGCGAGCCGACCGGCGACCTGTGGCCCGCCGACATCCGGCGTTTCGCCCGCTGGGCCGGCAACGACACCTGGCTGCGCGACCGGGTCACCGAGACGCTGGGGCTGCACTACGCGATGTCCTGGCCGGACCGGGAGCCGGAGACCGCCCGGCCGCTGCGCCGCTCGCCGGTCCACCACCTGCTGGCGCAGGCCGGGGCGCGCTTCGGGTCGAAGATGGGCTGGGAGCGGGTCAACTACTTCGGGCCCGCCACGCCGTCCACGTTCGGGCGGCCGGGATGGCAGCCGTACGTGGACGCCGAGGTGGCGGCCTGCCGGAACGCGGCGGCGCTGTTCGACCAGACGGCCTTCTCCAAGTTCGTCCTCAAGGGCCCGGAGGCCATGGAGGCGTTGCAGTGGCTGTGCACCGCCGACGTGGACGTCGAGCCCGGCCGGGTCGTCTACACCGGCCTGCTCAACGACCGGTGCGGCTACGAGTCGGACCTGACGGTGACCCGCGTGGCCCGCGACGAGTACCTGATCGTGACCGGCTCGGCCCAGACCACCAGGGACTTCGACCACATCTCCAGGGGCCTCGGCGACCGGCGGGCGGTCCTGGTGGACGTCACCGGCGCGTACGCGGTCTTCGGCGTGATGGGCCCCTCGTCCAGGACGATCCTGCAGTCGGTCTCGAAGTCCGACTTCTCCGCCTTCGACTTCGGCACGTCCCGCCTGGTCGACCTCGGCCACGCCACCGTACGCGCCACCCGCGTCACGTACGTGGGCGAGCTGGGCTGGGAGTTGTACGTGCCCGCCGAGTTCGCCGTCACCGTGCACGAGACACTCATGGCCGTCGGCGGGCTGACCCAGGCCGGTCACTACGCCATCGAGGCCATGCGCATCGAGAAGGGCTACCGCGCCTGGGGCCGCGAGCTGGGCCCCGAGATCACCCCAGCCGCCGCCGGACTGCGTTTCACCTGCAAGAAGAGCGGCGGCTACCGGGGAGCGCGGCACGCACTGGAGGCGCCGTCGCGCAGGGTAGTCTCGATCGTGCTGGACGACCCCGCCGCACACCTGTGGGGCGGCGAGTCCCTGCTGTCCGACGGCGTCCCGGTGGGCTACGTCACCTCGGCGGCCCACAGCCCCACGCTCGGCAGGTCCGTGGCGCTGGGCTTCGCCACCGAGGTCTCGCAGGAAGGCGGCGTCACGCTGGAGAAGGTGGAGGTCGACGTGGCCGGCGACCTGTACTCTGCCCAGATCAGCCTCAAGGCGCCCTACGATCCCACGTCCGCGAGAGTGAAGGCATGAGCAGCCACGCCGAGTACATCCTGACCCTGTCCTGCCCCGACCGCCCCGGCGTGGTGGCCGCCGTCTCCGGCCTGCTGGCGGCGCACGGGTGCAACATCATCGAGAGCCAGCAGTTCGGCGACCGGGTCGCCCAGCGGTTCTTCATGCGCGTGCAGTTCTCCGGCCCGCTCGGCGAGGACGAGCTGGGCGCCGCCTTCGCCGCCCTGGCCCCCGACTTCGCCATGGAGTTCCGGCTGCGCGACGTGGCCAGGAAGCCGCGCGTGCTGATCATGGTCAGCCGGTTCGACCACTGCCTCAACGACCTGCTCTACCGGGTCAGGTCGAAGACGCTCGGCATCGAGGTCGTCGCGGTCGCCTCCAACCACCCCGACCTGCGCCCGCTCACCCAGTCGTACGGCATCGACTACCACCACTTGCCGATCACGCCCGAGACCAAGCCGAGGCAGGAGGCCGAGGTGCTGGCGCTGGTCGAGCACTACCAGGTCGACCTGGTGGTGCTGGCCCGCTACATGCAGGTGCTGTCGGAGGACCTGTGCGAGAAGCTGGCCGGACGGGCGATCAACATCCACCACTCGTTCCTGCCGTCGTTCAAGGGCGCCAAGCCCTACCACCAGGCCCACAACCGGGGCGTCAAGCTCATCGGCGCCACGGCCCACTACGTGACCTCCGACCTCGACGAGGGCCCGATCATCGAGCAGGAGGTCGCCCGGGTCAACCACAGCCACTCGCCGGACGACCTCGTGCGCATCGGGCGTGACGTGGAGTGCGTGGCGCTGGCCCGCGCGGTCCAGTGGCACGCCGAGCAGCGCGTCCTGCTCGACGGCCACAAGACCGTCGTCTTCCCCCGCTGACCGCTTTCCGCCGCCTTACGGGCGGTAGGTCCCGAAGAACCAGGAGTTGCCTTCGGGGTCCTTGCAGGCGTACTCGCGCGAGCCGTACGGCTGGTCGGTGAGCTCCATGGTGATCACGGCCCCCGCGGCCCTGGCGCGATCGTGGTGGGCGTCGACGTCGTCGACCGCGATGTAGACGCCGGGCCCGCCCGGCCTCCCCCGGCCGATCATGATCAGGTCGTCCTCGACGAACAGCTCGGCGTGCTCGACGACCCCGGACCCGTCCTTCGACGACTCGTGCACCCGGAACCCGAACGCCCCGGTCAGGAAGTCGAGCGCGGCCTGCGGGTGCTCGTAGCGGGCCAGTGCGTAGACAGTGCGTTTCATGGCTCCAGCATGCGCGGCGGCCCGCCCGCGGGTCTTGGACGAATCTGACCGGGCGTGGTGCCGCCGAGCGCCCGGAACTCGCGGTTGAGATGGGCCTGGTCGTAGAAGCCGCACTCGGCCGCGACCGCGGCGATCGGCCTGCCGGAGCGCAGCAGCCGCGCCGCCCGGCCGAACCTGATCACCCGGGCCGCCGTCTTGGGGGCCAGCCCGACCTGGTCGTGGAAGCGGGCCACCAGATGCCGGTGGCTCCAGCCCAGCGACGCGGCCAGCGACGACACGCCGAGCCGCCCGCCCGACTCCAGCAGCCGCGCCCACGCCCACGGCAGCTCGGGGCCCACCTGCGGCCCGGCCAGGATGCGCGCGGTCAGCAGCCGGTCGGTCAGGGCCAGCCGCTCCCGCCACGACGGCGTCGCGGCCAGCCGGTCGAGCAGCTCCCCGGCCCACGGCCCGAGCACGGCCTCCACCGGGACCACCCGGCTCGTCAGGTGGCGCATCGGCAGCCCGTACAGCCGCCGCGCCCCGAACGGCGTGAGCACCACCTCCACGCCCTCGCACGGCCCCTCGACGCGGGTGACCGCGAACCGGTCGGCGAGCCCGCCCGCGAACGCCCTGACCCGCTCCCCGTACGCCTCCATCGGCGCGCCGACGCCCAGGATGAGCACCGCCCCCGGAAGGGCGGCCTCGGCGCGCGTGACGGGCGCGGGATAGTGCTCGCGGTAGGCGCAGAGCCGGGTGACGTACGGCCGCAGCGCAGCGCTGGGGACGGCCTCGACGATGGCCGGCCCCAGGCTGCTCATGCCTGCGACACTACAGACCGGTGTGCTGGGCGAGGAAGGTCAGCGTGTCGGCCGACAGGTCGACCGTCCGGCTCACCGAGCGGGCGCCGTGGCCCACCTCGGCCTCGTTGCGCAGCAGCACCGGCCGCCCGGCCGTGGAGGCGTGCTGCAACGCCGCGCACATCTTCCAGGCGTGCAGCGGGTGCACCCGCGTGTCGGACTGGAAGACGGTGAACAACGTCGCCGGGTAGGCCACCGACTCCTCGACCCGGTGGTAGGGCGAATACCCCCACAACCAGCCGAACTGCTCCGGGTCGTCGGCGCTGCCGTACTCGACGTTCCAGGTCGCGCCGAGGCCGAACTTCTCGTACCTGATCATGTCGAGCAGCGGCGCCGAGCAGACCACGGCCGCGTACAGGTCGGGACGCTGGGTCAGCGCGGCGCCCACCAGCAGGCCGCCGTTGGAGCCGCCGGAGATGCCCAGCTGCTCGCGGGTGGTGACGCCGGTCTCGATGAGGTGCTCGGCCGCGGCGTGGAAGTCGTCGAACACGTTCTGCTTGTTGGCCAGCATGCCCGCGCGGTGCCAGTCCTCGCCCTCCTCGCCGCCGCCGCGCAGGTTGGCGATGGCGTAGACGCCGCCCGCCTCCACCCAGGCCAGGATCGAGGCCGAGTAGCCGGGGGTCATGGACAGGCCGAAGCCGCCGTAGCCGTACAGGATCGTGGGGCGGGGGCCGGGCCGCTCGTCGGCGGGGGAGATGATCAGCATCCGGACGTCGGTGCCGTCCTTGGACCGGTACACCACCTGCGACGTGCGCACCGGCGGCACCTCGACCGCGCCCGGCGAGGCGGCCCACAGCGTGGTCTCGCCCGTGCGGGCGTCGTAGCGCTGGATCGTCGGCGGCGTGGTGTTGTCGGTGTAGCCGAACCACGCCTCGAAGCCGCCCTCGGGACGCTCGGAGATGCCGCCGATCGTGCCCAGCCCCGGCGTCGGCACCGAGCCGACGCGCTCGCCGGTCGCCAGGTCGTGGACGGTGATCTCGCTGATCGCGTGGCGGGTCCAGCCTACCAGCATGACCGGGCGCTCCAGGTCGTCGAGGATGGCGAAGTCGGACAGCACCGCCTCGGGGTCCTCGGGGATCAGGTCGCGCCAGGTCTCGTAGCCCGGGTCGGCCGGGTCGGTCACGCACACCCGGCCGCGGGAGGCGTCCCTGTCGGTGTGGACGTAGAGCCGGCCGTCGCGGCCGAACACCAGGGCGGTCTGCGCGTCGACGCCCTCCTGCACGACCTTCAGGTCGGGGGCGTCGGCGGGCGAGGCGGTCAGGTCGGCCACCCACAGGTCGTTGCGCGGCGCGGTGCCCTCGTGCGCCGAGACCTGGAGCCAGTGGCCGTCGCGCGAGACGGACACGCCGTAGTAGTTGGTCATCTTCAGCCCCTGGCCGAAGATCATCACGTCGTCCTCGGTCGAGGTGCCGACGCGGTGGAGGTAGACGCGGCGGTGGAACTGCGCCTCGTTCTCCGGCACCTCGGTGCGCGGCAGCCTGCGCACGTAGTAGAACGCCTCGCCGCCGGGCAGCCAGGCGATGGGGGAGTAGCGGCAGCGGTCGATCGGGCCCTCGACGCGCATCCCGGTGGCGACGTCCATGACGTAGAGGACCGACTCCTCGTCGCCGCCCACCGAGATCTGGTACGCCAGCAGCCGCCCTTCCTTGTCGGGCTGCACCGCGTCGAGCGTGGTGAGACCGGACGGGTCGATCTCCATCGGGTCGATCAGCGCCCGCTCGGTGCCGTCGGCCTCGACCACGTAGTAGACCGCGTGCTCCTGGTCGGGCGTGCGGCGGGAGAAGAACCGGCGCTCCCCGCGCCAGGCCGGAGCCCCCACCGAGCCGGACCGCAGCAGCTCGGCGATGCGGTCCTTGAACCGCTGCTCGCCCCGGCTGGCGTTGAACAGCTCGGCCTGCGCGAGCAGCCACTCCTTGGTGTCCGGGCCGTCAGGGTCCTCCAGCCACCGGTACGGGTCGGGGACGGGCGTTTCGTGCAGGATGTCGACGACGTCTTCGCGGCGTGCCGTCGGATAGGGCTCTCGCGTCATGCCAGGAACCCTACTGCCAAGGTGGGGGCGTAAAGCGCTGGTGAAGCGGGCATAAAACGTAACGTGTGTCCCTCTGGTCATTCCGGCTTGAAGATTATGGGGTGGCGGGGACGCTACGGCTAACGCCAGACTTGGTGACAGGACGGTGCCGTGGTGACCATCCGCTGGACCGTCCGGCGGAGGTCCATGTGACGGAAGCACCAGTGCCCCAGGAGGGGCCGACAGGCGGGACATGCCACGGCATGTCCCCTTTGATACGCGCGCGGCAGGGAGAGGCCCGATGACGCGCCAGGTCCTGCTGCTCAACGCCACCTACGAGCCGCTCACCACGCTCTCGCTCCACCGGGCCATCGTCCTGGTGCTGCGGGAGAAGGCCGACGTCGTGCACCGAGACGGGCGGGGCACCCAGCTCCGCTCGGCGAGCTGCACCCTCGACGTGCCTTCGGTGATCAGGCTCCGCAGATACGTCCGCATCCCCTACCGGTCCCGAATCCCGCTGACCAGGGCCGCCCTCATGCGGCGCGACGACTACCGCTGCGCCTACTGCGGGCAGCGGGCCGAGACCATCGACCACGTCATCCCGAGATCGCGCGGCGGCACCCACACGTGGGAGAACTGCGTCGCCTCGTGCACAACCTGCAACCACCGCAAGGCCGACAAATACCTGGAGGAGCTGGGCTGGACGCTGCGTGTCCTCCCGGCGGTGCCGAGGGGCGCCCACTGGCGGCTCATCGGCGCCTCGCTCGTCGGCGATCCGCAATGGGCGCCCTACCTGGAGGCGGCGGCCTAGGAATCCCTTTTGAAGCCGGAGGCCACCGCCTGCCACCATGACGGGTATGTGGACCTTCACCTCCGATCCGGAGGAATTCGCCGCGGTCGCCGAGCCGTTCCTGCTCGGCGACCCGGTCGGCAACACGGTTCCGCTGACCGTCCTGGCCAACCTGCGCGCCGGCCATCCCGCCGACGCCGCCTTCTTCGCCTGGTGGACCGCCGGGGGCCAGGTGCGCGCCGCCGCCTTCCGCACGCCGCCCGCCCCCCTGAGCCTCACGCGCATGCCCGCCGAGGCCGTCGCCCCGCTGGTCGAGGCGCTCGGCGGCGACCTGCCCATGGTCGTGGGGCCGGTCGAGGTGACGGCCGAGGTCGTCCGGCTGCTCGGCGAGCCCGACCGGACGGTGTCCGAACGGCTCTACCGTCTCGGCGCGCTCGCCGTCCCGTCCGTGCCCGGCCGCGGCCGGCTCGCCGGGCCTGGCGACTTCCCGCTGATGGTGAGCTGGTACCAGGCGTTCGGCGCCGAGGTCGGGCTCGGTGAGGCGCACGACGTCGCCGAGCGGGTCGCCCAGCGGGTGGCCGGGCGTGAGCTGTTCGTGTGGGAGGCCGAGGGCGTGCCGGTCTCGGTGGCCGGGCTCGGCCGGGCGGCCGGCGGCGTGTGCCGCGTCGGACCGGTCTACACGCCCCCGTCGTGCCGCAGGAAGGGCTACGGGGCCGCGGTCACCGCGTACGCCAGCGAAGTGGCGCTGGCCGAACGGTGTGAGCAGGTCGTGCTCTTCACCGACCTGGACAACCCGACCAGCAACGCGATCTACCGGTCGATCGGCTACGAGCCCGTCTCCGACCATGCGCACCTGACCTACGCCGGCTCCCGCTCACCGGCCACAGCGGGTTAGGCTTACCGCATGCCGCGTTACGACTTCCGCTGCCGCGCCTGCGGCTCCACGTTCGAGGTCTCCCGTCCCATGTCGGCCTCAGACGAGCCGGCGACCTGCCCGGAGGGCCACGGCGACACGGTCAAGCTGCTGTCCACCGTGTCCATGACGGGTGGCGCCGCCGCTCCCCGTCCGGCCGGCGGAGGTGGCGGCGGCTGCTGCGGCGGAGGTTGCTGCTCCTCCTGACCGGCGGGCCCGGGTGAACGCCTCCACGGCGAGCCGGGCCGCCTGTTCCACGGTCGCCACGCCCGTCGCCATGTCCGGGCTGCGCTCCGACAACACGGCGATGAGCAGTTCGTGCCCGTTCAGCACGATCCGGCCCACGCTGTTGACCGTCCACCGCCCGCCGTGCGCGTCCACCGGCAGCCAGCCGTTCTTGAGCGCCACCTCGCCGCCGGCGGCGCTGACGCCCCACGCCTGCGACCGGTCCACCGACGACATGAGGCCCAGCGCCCAGCGGCGGCTCGCGGCCGGCACCGGCCCGGCGGGGTCGGTGAGCTGCTCCAGCACCCGCACCTGGTCCGACGGGTGGCTGAGGGTCATGCCCCACGACAGGCCCGCGCCCGGCCTGGTGTCGCGCACCTCCAGCGCGCCCAGGACCCGGCTGAGCCCCTCCTGGCCGCCGACCGTCATGTACAGCTCGTGCGCGCTCTCGTTGTGGCTCTGGCGGATCATCCGGGAGGCGAGCCTGCGTTCGTACGCGCCGAGCCGCCGGTGCTCGCTCTGCCTGAGCAGCAGCAGGGCGAGCAGGATGTCCACCTTGGCCACGCTGGCCAGCACGAACGGCCTGCCCTCGGCGTAGGAGTACCGCACGCCCGTCGCGCGGTCGTACACCGACAGCGCCACCCGCCCCGGACGGCCCCGCAGCTGACGTTCCAGCGCCCGGTCGAGCGCCCGCCGCGTGGCCGGCGGCAGCAGGCGTTCCACGGCCACCGCCTGGCGGTGCGCCACGATCGGGAGCGGGGCCGGACGCCGGCCCGCCGCGCAGGCGGACACCACGACGGGCACGACGACGGGCAGCAGGGCGGCGATGAGCGAGATCCCCCGGACGCGCATGTGCGCGAGCCTGTCACGCCCCGCACCAACGCCCGGGGGCCCGAGGGTCAAGCTTGCGGCAGGTTACGCCGCGGTGGTTCTCGTGCGGCTCATGCCGCGGGGGTGCGCCGGCGGCGGCGCTGGAAGGGCAGGAACCGGTCGGCCAGGTGCGGCCGCGACGGGGTCAGGGTGGGCTCGACCGCGATGATGCGGTCGAACCGGAACGCCCTGATGGCCCGCCGCATCCGGCACACGCCGACCAGGTACCAGTATTCGCGGTGGACCAGGCAGGTCACCGGCTCGACGTCGCGGGAGGTGACGGCCCCCGAGGCGTCGCGGTAGTGGAGGCGGATCATGAGGCGGCTGGTGATGGCGTCGGCGATGAGCCTGGCCCGGGAGGCGGTCTCCACGGGCAGCGGCTCGGTCAGGGTCGCGAGCGTGGTCGCGATGACGTCGTCGTCGAGCTCCAGGTGCTCGAGCGCGTGTTGCAGGCCGCGCCGTGCGGCGACGGCCTGCGGGCCCGCTCCGAGGTGAGCGAGGGAGAGGGCGATGGCGGCGATCTCGGCGGTCGTCAGCGGGCGAGTCTCGTCCTTCACGACTGTCGTCATACCCCAAGAATAGGGACGACCACCGACAATTTTCGAAAATCTGTGCGGTGGACCGGGGGTCCACCGCACCCTAACTATCGGGACAGCTGCGACAGATCACGCGAGGCGCCGGTCGAGGCCGACGTGGTCATCGCCGCGTACGCCTGCAGCGCCACGCTCACTGGACGGTTGCGGTCGCGCGGCCGGTAGCCGCCCAGGTCGGCCAGCAGCCGCTCGCGCCGCGCGGCCAGCTCGGCCTCGGGCACCCGCAGCTCCATCGACCGGCCGGGGATGTCGATGTCGATGACGTCGCCATCCTCGACCAGCGCGATCGCGCCGCCCTCGGCCGCCTCCGGCGAGGCGTGCCCGATCGACAGCCCGGACGTGCCGCCGGAGAAGCGGCCGTCGGTGACCAGCGCGCACGCCTTGCCCAGACCCTTGCCCTTGAGGAAGGAGGTCGGGTAGAGCATCTCCTGCATGCCGGGGCCGCCCTTGGGGCCCTCGTAGCGGATGACCACCACGTCGCCCTCCTTGACCCGCCCGCCGAGGATGCCCTCGACGGCCTGCTCCTGCGACTCGAACACCACCGCGGGCCCGCTGAACCTCCAGATCGACTCGTCGACCCCCGCGGTCTTCACCACCGCGCCGTCGAGCGAGATGTTGCCGTAGAGCACGGCCAGGCCGCCGTCGGCGCTGTAGGCGTGCTCAAGGTCGCGGATGCACCCCTGCGCCCGGTCGAGGTCGAGGGAGTCCCAGCGGTTGTCCTGCGAGTACGCCTTCACCGTGCGCACGTTGCCCGGCGCCGCGTGCCACAGCTCGACGGCCTCGGGCAGCACGGTCGGCGACTTGACGTCCCAGGCGGCCAGCGTGTCGGCCAGCGTGCCCCCGTTGACCGTGGGCACGTCGCGGTGCAGCAGCCCGGCCCGGTCGAGCTCGCCCAGGATGGCCGGGATGCCGCCGGCGCGGTGGACGTCCTCGACGTGGTACTTGCTGGTGGCCGGGGCGACCTTGCACAGGCACGGCACCCGCAGCGAGATCTCGTTGATCTCCTTGAGGCCGAAGTCGACCTCGGCCTCGCGGGCCGCGGCCAGGATGTGCAGGATCGTGTTGGTGGAGCCGCCCATCGCCACGTCGAGCGCCATGGCGTTCTCGAACGCCGCGCGGGTGGCGACCGAGCGCGGCAGCACCGACTCGTCGCCGTCCTCGTAGTAGCGGCGGGTGATCTCGACGAGCTGGCGGCCGGCGTCCTCGAAGAGCTGCTTGCGCCGCTTGTGGGTGGCCAGGATCGTGCCGTTGCCGGGCAGGGCCAGGCCCATGGCCTCGGTCAGGCAGTTCATGGAGTTGGCGGTGAACATGCCCGAGCAGGAGCCGCAGGTGGGGCAGGCGTTCTCCTCCATCTCCAGCAGCTCGGCGTCGGTCACCGACTCGTCGGCGGCGGCGATCATCGGGTCGATGAGGTCGAGCTTGCGGCCCGGCGTCTTGCCGGCCTCCATGGGGCCGCCGGAGACGAAGATCGTGGGGATGTTCAGCCGGAACGCGGCCAGCAGCATGCCCGGCGTGATCTTGTCGCAGTTGGAGACGCAGATCAGCGCGTCGGCGCAGTGGGCGTTGACCATGTACTCGACGGCGTCGGCGATCAGCTCGCGGGACGGCAGCGAGTAGAGCATGCCGCCGTGGCCCATCGCGATGCCGTCGTCGACGGCGATCGTGTTGAACTCGCGCGGGATCGCCCCCGCCTCGCGGATCGCGGCCGAGACGACGTCGCCGACCTCGCGCAGGTGCACGTGGCCCGGGACGAACTGGGTGAAGCTGTTGGCCACCGCGATGATGGGTTTGCCGAAGTCGCTCCCGGCTACGCCGGTCGCCCGGAGCAGGGCCCGGGCGCCGACCATGTTCCTGCCGTGGGTGACCGTACGTGACCTGAGGGCCGGCATTGTGCTTCTCCCATCATGAGGCGAGTCTTCACATGTTACGGCCATCCGCCCGGCACCTGAGACGCGTGTCCACTCCCCGGACGCCTCCGGACGCCTCCGGACGCCTCAGTCCGGCAACCGTACGGCCGCGAGCTGGGTCGCCTGGGCCACCAGCCGCCCCTTGGAGTCCCACACGTGGGCGACCTCGTCCATGCGGTCGCCGCCGACGTCCGTGGCCGACAGGCGGACCCTGACGGGGCCGGGGGCGGGCAGCCGGCGGATGTAGGCCGACAGCTGAATCGTCGGCACCCAGCCGGACAGCCCGAGGTCGAACGAGACCGGCGGCACCGGGTCGAGCGCCACCAGCAGGCTCAGCGGGTCCCAGTCGGAGCCGTCGGCCAGGCGCTGCCAGCTCGCGATCTCGCCCTTCCTGGTCGGCGCCCCGAACGCGAACGCCAGATGCGCCGGATCGACCCGCTCCTCGACCACGGCCATCAGCGGCACGGCGAAGTCCGCGCCGGGCGGGTCGGTGGGCGCGAGGAAGCAGTCCTCCTCGGCCGGCAGCTCGACCGGCGGGAGCGAGGTCCACCAGGGGTCGCCGTCGTCCAGGACGCCGAGCGTGACGTGCGACTCGACGCGCACCCTGCCCTCCTGGGCCAGCGAGACCCGGACCTGGGCCAGGCTCCGGCCGATCCGCAGCGGCTCCACGCGCACGTCCGCCGGGCCGGGCGCGGGCGGCTCGACGAAGGCGCCGCTCACGGCGGTCACGTGCGGGTGCCGCTCGCCGGCGCCGCTCTGGCAGGCGGCGCGGGCCAGCACCGCCAGCAGGTAGCCGCCGTGCAGCTTGGTGCCCACGCTCCACTGGGCGTCCAGCGTGGCGCCGAACTCGTCCGCGCCGCGGGCGACCAGCGCGGTCGCCTCCCCGAAAGTCCCCATTTTTCGCGATATCCCTTCAGATATCCGTTCAGCAGAAGGTCAGATTGACACCGTCAACCTGACGGCGTCAATCTGAGATCCATGACCGCTGCGAGACGTGTGCGCGCCCGGCGCGGAGAAGGCGGCCTGCTGCGGGAGGAGATCCTGCGCGCGGCCGAGGACCTGCTGACCGAGTCCGGCAGCGAGGACGCCCTCACCCTGCGTGCCGTCGCCCAGCGCGCCGGGGTGTCCACGCCCTCGGTCTACCTGCACTTCGCCGACAGGGAGGCGCTGCTGGAGGCCGTCTGCCTGCGCGTGTGGGACGAGTTCGGCCGGATGTTCAGCGAGAACCTGACCGGCGACCCGTTCCTCGCGCTCGGCCGCTGCGGACGGGCCTACGCCCGCTTCGCCCTCGACCATCCCGTGCAGTACCGGGTGCTGATGATGCGGCCATCGGCCGTCCAGGGGGTGCCGCCGGCCGCCGCCGCGTGCTTCCGTCACATGGTGGACGCCGTCGCCGCCTGCGTGGCGGCCCGCGTGCTCGAAGGCGACCCCGAGGAGCTGGCGCTCGGCCTCTGGTCGGCCGTGCACGGCTGCGTCTCGCTGCTCATCGCCCAGCCGTCCTTCCCCTGGCCCGAGGACCGGGAGGCGCTGATCGACCACATCGTCCGCATCGCCGGGGTGGGCACGGCCCTGCTGTCCCGCCTGCCGGACGCGCTGCCGCCCAGCGGCGTGCTGGCCGCCGAGCTGGACGACTTCGGCGCCCGGCTGTCGGCGGGCACGTCGGCGGGCACGTCGGCGGGCGTGAAAAAACCCCGCGGAGCGTGACTCCGCGGGGCAGGCCGGCCGTCCTAGCCCTCGCCGTACCGGGCGGGCAGGACCTGGGCGGCGATGTCGTAGAGCCGGTCGATCTCGGCCGGGGTGAGCGCCCGCTCGCGCTTGGTGATCCACTTGCGCGCCCGGTCGCCCTGGTAGACGTCCACGCCGCGGATGGTCATGATCTTCCACGGCACGGGCGGCCCGTAGATGGCCAGGGAGGGCACGACGACGACCTCACGGCCGAACGCCTTGCTGATCAGCTCGCTGGCCTGGGACGCCTCCCACTTGGCCTCGGTCAGCCTCGGCTTCATGTCGAAGGGGCCGTGGAAGAGCTTCTTGCCCGACTGGACGCGGACGGGTAGCCGTTTGTCCCACTTCTCGGAGTCCACGGCGTAGACGCCGGTCGGCCCCACCACGAGGTGGTCGATCTGGGCCTCGCTGCCGGGGATCGCCCTGGCGTGCAGGGTGCGGTAGCCGCTGCGCTCCAGCCTGCGGAGCTGCCCCTCGGTACGCCGCTCGGCCACGGACGCGCGCCGCCACGCCGGCACCGTGGAGTGGGACCGCGCCCGGTAGACCGCTTCGAGGATGGCCGCGACCACCCCGGCGGTCACGCCCAGACGCCAGTCGCGCAGCAGGAAACCCACCACGATCGCCACGCCGATCGCCACGAGCGCGCGATTGCGCATGCGGCGGAAGCGCGGTTCCTGGAGCAGGTCACGCACGGACGCGCGTTCCACGGGCGCGTAGGTGGTGGTGGGCGCCGATGGTGTCGCGGCGGCGGTGCGCTCGCCCTCTGGCCGGTCGCTCACCCAGATGGGTGACGCGTTGTGACCGTCTTCTCGCTGGTTGTCGGAGTCCACGTAACTCACCGTAGCTCGGAGATCGGAACGATTCCTAGTGTTGACCTGTCCATAGTTTTATGGCCCAGCTCATCGTGTTCCACTCATGTTTTCGGGGTATGTCTTACGTTCTTCTCTAGAGATGCCTAGTGTGCCGATCGTGCGAGAAATACACGAGCTTTCCGCGCTCGAGCAGGCCCGGGCCGTCCGTGACCGTGACGTCTCACCGGTCGAGCTCGCCCAGCACTATCTCGACCGGATCGAGCGGATCGATCCCTCGGTCGGCGCGTACGTCACCGTGACCGCGGAACAGGCGCTCGACCAGGCGCGCCGCCTGGAGAAAGAGCTGCCTGACGGGCCGCTGGCCGGGGTGCCGATCCCGGTCAAGGACCTCAATCTGGTCAAGGATGTGCCGATCACCTTCGGCTCGGCGGTCTACCGGGGGTTCGTCGCGCCGGTGGACGACACGGTCGTGACGCGGCTGCGCGAGGCCGGCACGGTCATGCTGGGCAAGACCGCCACCCCCGAGTTCGGGCTGCCCTGCTACACCGAGACCGACGTCTCGCCGCCCGCCCGCTCGCCCTGGGACCTCGGCACGTCGGCCGGCGGGTCCAGCGGGGGAGCGGCCGCCGCCGTGGCCGCCGGGCTCGCGCCGGCCGCCCAGGGCAGCGACGGCGCGGGCTCGATCCGCATCCCGGCCTCCGCCTGCGGCCTGTACGGCATCAAGCCCACCCGGGGCCGGATCAGCTTCGCCCCGATCATCCCCGACCTGGCCGGCATGTCCACGAACGGCCCGATCGCCCGTACCGTGGCCGACGCCGCGGCCCTGCTCGACGTCATGGCGCACAACGAGCCCGGCGACCTCTACCTCGCGCCCCGGCACGAGGGCACGTACCTCGCCTGCGCCGGCCGCGACCCCGGACGGCTGCGCATCGCCCGCTACGCCGACCCCATCGTGCCGGGGGCCGAGGTCGATCCCGAGGTGCTGGCCGCGTACGAGGGCGCCGCCGCGATCCTCGCCGGCCTCGGGCACGAGGTCGTGGAGATCCCCAGGCCGTTCGGCACCGACCTCGTGTCGCAGTTCGTCACCCTCTGGTACACCTTCGCCTGTATGCACCCGGTCGCCGACGACCAGCGGCACCTGCTCAGGCCGCTCACCCGGTGGCTGCGCGAGCGTGGCCTGGCCACCACCGCCCCCGCGTTCCTCCAGGCCCAGGCCGCCCTCCAGCTCGCCACCCGGGGCGCGCTCACGATCACGAACGCCTACGACGCGGTGCTCACCCCGACCCTCACCCAGCCGCCCAGGCCGGTCGGCTGGTTCGAGGACGTGGACGACGTCGAGGAGACGTTCGAACGCATGAAGCGCTTCGCCGCCTTCCCGGCGATCTACAACGTCAGCGGCCAGCCCGCGGTGAACCTGCCGCTGCACTGGAGTGCCGAGGGCCTGCCGATCGGCGTCATGCTGGCCGGGCGGATCGGCGGCGAGGGCACCCTGATCTCGCTGTCGGCCCAGGTCGAGGCGGCTGTGGGCGGGTTCTGGGGCGAGCGGCGGCCGTCCGTCTGGTAGGAGGTGCCCGTACGGGTCTGGCCGGGCACCCGCCGGAGGATTACGTTCGTCGTGTGAACAGCGCGGCGGAAAGTCTGCTCTTTCTCATCGGGGTGTCCTTGGGGCTGTTCGTACTGATCAGCCTGCTGGTCATGGTGCCGGGGCGGGGCTCGTCCCGGGTGGCGGAGCCGGGCCCGGTGTGGCTGGGCGGGCCGTCCGGGAGCGAGCACGGCGTGAGCACGTCGGCACGCGTGCTGGCCGACGGGCCCGCTCCCTGGGCACGGACGCCCGAACCGGACTGGGCGGCCGCGGCCATGGCCGTCGAGCCGGACGAACCCCTCGGCGGCGCCTCGGCAGGCTGGTGAGGTCACGATGCCCCCCTCGAACCAGCCCTCTGAGCAGGCACCGGAGCATCCCATGGAACGGCCCTCGGAGGGGCCTCCGACACAGTCTTCGGCGCAGGCGCCGATGCGGACGCTGACCCGTGTGCCGAGGCGGGCGCTGACGACGGCTCAGGCCGACGATCTCAGGCGGGCCGTCCAGAGGGCCGAGCGGCGCAGCGGGTTGCGCTTCGGCGTCTTCCTGGGCGAGCCGGTCGGCGCGCGACGACACTTCGCCGAGCGCCTGCACGCCGCCCTGGGCGCTGAGTCGGCCGATGCCGTGGTGGTGTTCGTCGATCCGGCGGGACACGCCCTGGAGATCGTGACCGGCGCGAACGCGAGGCGGCGGCTGAGCGACGGCGCCTGCCGGCTCACCGCCCTGTCGATGGCCACCGCCTTCAGCGCGGGCGACCTGATCGGCGGCCTCCTGTACGGCATCACCGCCCTCGCCGACCAAGCCAGCCACCGCCACTAATGGCACCACCGGAGCCTCGGCGGGCTGTGCCCTGCGGTGGTGTCAGGGGTGCGGCCCTCAGGGCCCGGGTGCGCTGCGCCCGTCGGCCGAGGTGTGTTGGGGCGGGCGTGGTCAGGCGCGTTGCAGCAGGGTGACGACGTGGTCGCTGACGCCGGCGAGCAGGCTGGACGGTTCGATCGGCGCTCCGGCCACGGCCGAGAACAGGGCGGGCAGCCCCGGCAGCGGGAAACCGTCGTCCTTGGCGGCGGTGGCGCCCACCGCGTTCTTGTCCAGCGCCGTCCGGCTGCGCTCCCAGGCGTCGAGCACCTCCTCCGGCGACGGCACCCCGAACCCGTGCCCGACGGGCGCGGCGTGCCGCAGCCGGACGAGCGGCGTCTCGGCGAAGGTCAGCGCGGTACGGGCGCGTACCTGCAGGTCGGCGCGGGGCTCGGGGTCGATCCAGTCCATGGCCGTGCAGGGGTTGCGGCAGGTCGCGACGCAGACCGCGAGCGCGCCCGCCAGCTGGCTGTGCTGCCGGTCGAAGTAGGCCCGCCAGCCCTCGCCGGGTTCGACCGACACCCGCAGCGTGCGGTTGGTGGCCGACTGCTCGGACTTGGTGTGGTCGCACTCGCGGTCGCCGATCACGCCGAACCTGCTCCCGGGCGCGCTCAGCCCGGCGGGCCAGCGGGCCGGGTCGCCGGCGTGGCCGAGCTGTGGCTCGAACGCCAGCAGCGGCAGGTATTCGCTGGCGATGTGCACGGCCGCGATCATGGGGCTCAGCTCCCGCCGGTGCCAGCGGACGGCGATCACCTCGAGCAGCAGGCCGTAGGCGGGCTTGAGCGACTCCAGGGCTCCGCGCGGCTGCTCCCGCGGCGTCTGCGGCATGTGGCAGGCGCGGGCGAGCCGGCGCAGGTCGGCCGGTACGGACCTGGCCTCGGCGGCGAAGTCCTCGGCGTCGAGCGAGAGCAGCCGCTGCCCGAACTCGCACACGTCGGAGATCTCGGCCGTGGGGGCGAGCGCCCCCAGATCGGCGAAGGCGTACCGGCGGGCGAGGGCGATCAGCAGCTCACGAGTCGAATCCACGCGAAGACTTTCTCACGATCTTGCAGCAGTCACGGACATGGGGCGCACACGCACCAGACGCCCCGAAACGGTCACCGGCTCAGGGCGCGTGGGCGCGGGACGGCCCGAAACGGTCACGGGCCTGGGGCGCGTGGGCGCCGGGCGGCCCGGGGTGGTTACGGGCATGGGGCGCGTACGCATTGCACGTCTTCCGGCGGGCTGGTGACCGTGGGCTCGTCCGTGGGCTCCTCAGGGGGCTGGGTGGGCTCCTGGGTCGGCTCGGGCTCGGAGGTGGTCACGGTCGGCGTGGGCTTCGGCGAGACGGTGGGCGTGGCGCTCGGGGTGGTGGGGGCCACGGTCGGGCCGGGGGTCGCGCTGGTGGTGCCGCTCGGCTTGGCGCTCGGCACGGCCTTGGTCGGCGGCGCGGGCTGCCTGGTGGTGTGCTCGGGGCTGCTCGGGCTGTGGACCTGCGTGGTCTCGTCGGCGGGCGGCAGCACCTGGCCCGTGCTGGCGGGCTCGGCCGGACGCAGCCACACCGACCCCGCCACCGCGGCCGACACCACGACGGCGGCCGCCATCGTGGCCACGGCCGTCAGCGTGCGACGACGGCGGGAGCTGCCGCCGGCGGGAGCCGAGGGCATGGTGAGCGGCGAGCCGGGGTCGGCCGCGGGCATGACGCCCGTCGGCTGGAGGCCCGGGTGGGCGCCCGTGGGAAGACCCGGATGGGAGCCCGTGGGAGAAGCCGCGGGGGAGCCCATGGGCAGACCCGTGTGGGGGTCCGTGGAAAGACCTGTATAAGAGCCGGTGGGGAGACCCGAGTGGGAGCCCGTCGTGGGCGGGGTCGCCGGAGGGGCGGTGAGCGGCGGGCCGGGCAGAGCCGCGCCGGTGACCGACGCACGGGCCGCCCGCGCCATGTCGGACGCCGACGACCAGCGCTGCGCCGGGTCCTTCTGCAGCGCCCGCGTCACCACCTGGCGCACGGCCGGCGGCAGGTCGGCGGGCGGCTCGGGCACGGGCGCGTTGAGATGCTTGAAGATGATCTGCACAGGGGTGTCCCCCTGGTACGGCAGCCGCCCGGTCAGGCACTCGTAGGCCACCACGCCCAGCGCGTAGACGTCGACAGCAGGGGTGACCTCGTTGCCCGCGGCCATCTCCGGCGCGCAGTAGGCGGCCGAGCCGAGCATGGTGCCCGTGGCCGTGAGATGACCGGCCGAGCCGGAGTGGGCGACCCCGAAGTCGGTCAGCGCCACCTGCCCGTCGGGCCGGACCATGAGGTTGGCCGGCTTGACGTCCCGGTGGACGATGCCCTGCGCGTGGGCCGCGGCCAGCGCGTCGCCCACCTCGGCGACCAGGCGCATGGCCTCCTGCGCGCCGAGCGGGCCGCGCCGCAGGACCCGGTCGAGCGACTCGCCCCGGACGTACTCCATCACCAGGTAGCTGACCCGGCGCCCGTCGGCCTCGTGGACGCCGTAGTCGTAGACGCCGACCACGCCGCGGTGCCTGAGCGTGGCCATGGCCCTGGCCTCGTTCTGGAAGCGCTGGGTGAAGGTGGGGTTCTCCGACAGGGCGGGCATCATCACCTTGACCGCGACGGCCCGGCCCAGCACCAGGTCGTCGGCACGCCAGACCTCGCCCATGCCGCCGCCGCCGAGGCGGTCGGCCAGCACGTAGCGGTCGTTGAGCGTGGTACCGGCGCCTAGCACGTACTTGAGGCTAACACCCGGTCTCCATGCTCAGGCCGTATTCGGCGCAGCGCGAAGCCGGGTCCCCGCCGGGTGTGGCGGGGACCCGGACCGATCAGGCCGACGCGGCGTCGGTCTCGCGGTTGCGCAGGGCGCGGCTGACGCCGTCGGCGCCCTCCAGGATCAGCCTGCGCAGGGCCTGCGGCGGCTGCTCGGCGGCCAGGAAGTCCTGGGCCGCCTTGACCGTGGCGGGCTCGATGAGCAGCGCGGGGAAGCAGTTCATGGCGAACGTCGAGGCCTTCTCGAACGTCCACTCGCGGTAGACGCGCCCGACCTCGGCGAAGTACTTCTCCCGGTACGGCTCCAGCAGCTCGGCGTGGTGCGCGTCCTGGAAGCCGGCGATGGTGTTGCGGGCGATGTGGTTGGCCAGGTCGCCGCCCACGATCCGGTCCCAGGCCGCCGCCTTGGCCTCGGCCGTCGGGATCGCGGCCCGGCACAGCGCGGCCGACCGCTCACCCGTCGCCGTAGGGTCGCGCTCCAGCTCGGCGGCGATGTCGGGCTCGCCCAGGCGGCCGCCGGAGACCAGCGCGGCCACCAGCGTCCAGCGCAGGTCGGCGTCGACGGTCAGGCCCTCGGGCACGCCGGTGCCGTCGAGGATGGCCTGCAGCAGGTCGAGGTCGGCGGCGGCGACCGCCACCGGGGCGAACGCCTGGAGGAAGGCGAGCTGGTGGTCGGAGCCGGGCGCGGCCGAGCCGAGCAGCGAGCGCAGCTCGGCGGCCAGCAGCGCCTCGCCCTCGGCCCGCCAGGCCGGGGCGGCGTACTGCTGGACGGCCTGGCGCGCCTGGCGCAGCACCGCCTGCAGGACCGTGATGTCGGAGACCGTGCCCGCCCCCGAGACGACCAGCCTGACGTAGTCGCGGGTGGACATCTCGCCGTCGCGGGTCATGTCCCAGGCCGCCGACCAGCACAGGGCGCGCGGCAGCGACTCGGTGAAGGCCGCGATGCCGCCCTCGACGAGCGTGCGCAGGGAACGCTCGTCCAGCCTGATCTTGGCGTATGTCAGGTCGTCGTCGTTGAGCAGCACCAGGTCGGGCTGCTCGGCGCCGACCAGCTCGGCCACGCCGGTACGGGCGCCCACCACGTCGAGCTCGACCCGCTTGGTCCGGGTGAGCACGCCGTCGGCCAGCGAGTACAGGCCGATGGCGATGCGGTGCGAGCGCAGCGTCGGGTAGTCGGCCGGGGCCTCCTGGAGCACCTCGAAGGAGGTGAAGCGGCCGTCGGACACCTCGAAGGAGGGCCGCAGCGTGTTGACCCACGCGGTCTCCAGCCACTCCTTCGACCACGACGACAGGTCGCGGCCCGAGGTGCGCTCAAGGGCGGCGAGCAGGTCCTTCAGCTCGGTGTTGCCCCAGGCGTGCTCGGCGAAGTAGTCGCGCACGCCGGCCAGGAAGTTGTCCAGGCCGACGTAGGCGACGAGCTGCTTGAGCACCGAGGCGCCCTTGGCGTACGTGATGCCGTCGAAGTTGACCTCGACCGCCTGCATGTCGGGGATGTCGGCGGCGATCGGGTGGGTGGAGGGCAGCTGGTCCTGGCGGTAGGCCCAGGACTTCTCCACGTTGGCGAACGTGGTCCAGGCGCCGTTGCCCCAGCGGGTGGCCTCGGCCTGGGCCAGCACGGACACGTACGTGGCGAAGGACTCGTTCAGCCACAGGTCGTCCCACCAGCGCATGGTGACCAGGTCGCCGAACCACATGTGGGCCATCTCGTGCAGGATCGTCTCGGCGCGCCGCTCGACGACCGCGTCGGTGACGCGGGAGCGGAAGACGTAGTCCTCCAGGAACGTCACGCAACCGGCGTTCTCCATCGCGCCGGCGTTGAACTCGGGCACGAAGAGCTGGTCGTACTTGGTGAAGGGGTAGCGGACGCCGAACACCCGGTGGAAGAAGTCGAAGCCCTGCCTGGTGACCTCGAAGAGGTTGTCGGCGTCGAGGTGCTCGCCGAGCGAGGCGCGGCAGTAGAGCCCGAGGGGGATGCCGTCGTGCTCGGAGGTGACCTTGTAGTACGGCCCGGCCACCAGCGCGGTGATGTACGTCGAGATCACCGGCGTCGGCTCGAACTCCCAGCGCCTGGCCGCCTGGACGCCGCCGTGGCGGCCGGACTGCCCTTCGAGGTCCTCGACCTTGGCCGCGGCGCCGTTGGAGACGACCTCCCAGTCGGCGGGGGCCAGCACGGTGAGCTGGAAGACGGCCTTGAGGTCGGGCTGGTCGAAGCAGGCGTACATGCGGTGGGCATCGGCCGTCTCGAACTGGCTGTGCAGGTAGACCTTCTGGTCGACCGGGTCCACGAAGCGGTGGAGACCCTCGCCCGTGCGCATGTAGCTGCAGTCGGCGTCGACCAGCAGCTCGTTGGACTCCGCCAGCGAGGGGAGCGGGAAGCGGCCCTTCTCGGCGTCGTAGGAGGAGACGTCGAGGTCGGCGCCGTTGAGGGTGACCTTGCGCACGTTGGCGCCGTGCAGGTCGATGAAGGTGGAGGCGCCCGGGCTGGTGCTGGTGAAGCGCACCGTCGTGACGCTCTCGAAGCGCTCGTCCCCCTCCGTCAGGTCGAGTGCGACCTCGTACGACTCGACCTTCAACAGCCGGGCGCGCTCGCGAGCCTCGTCCCGGGTCAGGTTGCCTGCCAAGTTGCGCTCCTTTTCACCACTTCGTTGTAGTTTGTCGGTATCCTGCCACGCCGGGAATAGGACCTCGACACCCTCAGGTTATGGCCACACGTGACTGAGAAGATTCCCGTGGACCTGTGGTTCGATCCTTTCTGCCCATTTGCCTGGGCGACGTCACGATGGCTTCTCGAAGTGGAGAAGGTACGCGCCGTCGAGCCGCGCTGGCACGTCATGAGCCTCAACGTCCTCAACGAGGGCAAGGACGTGCCCGACTCCTACCGTGAGGCCATCGTCAGGGCCATCGAACCCGTCCGCGTGGTGGCCGCCGCGCGGGCCGCGCACGGCGACGAGGTCGTCGGCCCGCTCTACACCGAGCTCGGCACGCGCCTGCACAACGAGCGCGGGATGAAGGACCTCAGCCGCCTCGGCGAGCTGATCGAGGACTCCCTGGAGGCGATCGGCCTCAGCCGCGACCTCGCCGCCGCCGCCCACTCCACCGAGTGGGACGACGCCGTACGCGCCTCCCACCAGGAGGGCATCACGCTGGTCGGCCAGGACGTCGGCACCCCGGTCATCCGCGTCGGCGCCAACGCCTTCTTCGGCCCCGTGATCACGTCCATCCCGAAGGGCGAGGACGCGGGCAGGCTGTGGGACGGCGTGCTTCTCGTCACCGAGTTCGAGGACTTCTTCGAGCTCAAGCGCACTCGTACCAGACAGCCCACCTTCGACTAGATATGTCGCCACCGCCGGGGTAAGACTCATACCCTGGCGGTAGGTTCTCGGACGCGCGGAGGATGAGGAATCCCCCTCCGCTCGATCCGTGGTCTCGCCGGCCCCACGACGCGCACGCGAGGATGGCCCCATGCGCCAGCTGTATATCGGCGGTTCCTGGAACGCCTCTACGTCAGACGAGTCCATCGAGGTCGCCAACCCGGCCACGGAGGAGATCATCGACCGGGTGCCCGCGGGCACCCCCGACGACGTCGAGGCGGCGGTGTCGGCGGCGCGGGAGGCGTTCCCCGTCTGGTCCGACACCTCGGCGGCCCAGCGCGGGAAGCTCCTCGGCCACGCGGCCGAGCTGCTCAAACAGCGCGCCGAGAGCGTCGCGGCGACGATCGCCACCGACATGGGCGCGCCGCTCGGCTTCGCGCTCAAGGTGCAGACGCTGATGCCCGCCGCCGTCCTGTCCTCCTACGCGCAGCTGGCCGAGAGCTACCCGCGCGAGTCCCGCATCGGCAACTCGCTGCTGGTCAAGGAGCCGATCGGGGTCGTCGCGGCGATCACGCCGTGGAACTACCCGCTGCACCAGATCATCTGCAAGGTCGGCCCCGCGCTGGCCGCCGGCTGCACGGTGGTGCTCAAGCCCAGCGAGGTGGCGCCGCTGGCGGCGTACGCGCTGGCCGAGATTTTCGACGAGGTGGGCCTGCCGCCGGGGGTGTTCAACCTGGTCAGCGGGCGCGGCCCGGTCGTCGGCGAGGCGATGGCCGCCCATCCCGACGTGGACATGGTCTCCTTCACCGGCTCCACCGTGGCCGGCCGCCGGGTCGCCGCGCTCGCCGCCGAGACCGTCAAGCGGGTGGCGCTGGAGCTCGGCGGCAAATCGGCCAACATCATCCTGCCCGACGCCGACCTGGCCACGGCCGTCAAGGTCGGCGTGGCCAACTGCTTCATCAACGCCGGCCAGACGTGCTCGGCCTGGACCCGCATGATCGTCCACCGCGACCAGTACGACGACGCCGTCCGCCTGGCCGTCGAGGCCACTCGCAAGTACACCGTCGGCGACCCCTTCGACGAGGCCACCAGGGTCGGGCCCCTGGTGTCGGCGGTCCAGCGCGACCGGGTGGTCCGCTACATCAACCGGGGCCAGGAGGAGGGCGCCAGGCTCGTCGCCGGCGGCACCGAGCGCCCCCGCGAGCGCGGCTTCTACGTCGAGCCCACGGTCTTCGCCGCGGTCGAGCCGGGCATGACGATCGAGCAGGAGGAGATCTTCGGGCCCGTGCTGGCGCTGATCCCGTACACGAGCGAGGGCCAGGCCGTGGAGATCGCCAACGACACCAAGTACGGCCTGGCCGGCGCGGTCTGGTCGGGCAGCCAGGAGCGCGCGGTCGCCGTCGCCCGCAGGCTGCGCACCGGCCAGGTCGTCGTCAACGGCGGCCAGTTCAACCCGCTGGCCCCCTTCGGCGGCTACAAGCAGTCGGGCGTGGGCCGCGAGCTGGGCGAGTTCGGCCTGGAGGAGTACCTGGAGATCAAGTCGATGCAGCTGTAGGCCCCGGCCCGCCGCGGCCTACGCGCGCAGCATGATCCTGCGGGCCTCGTCCTTCGGCAGGCGGTCGACGTACAGCCTGCCGTCGAGGTGCTCGGTCTCGTGCTGGAAGCAGCGCGCCAGCGAGCCGCGGGCCTTGATGCGCACGGGCCGCTGCAGCCGGTCGACGCCCTCGACGGTGACGCCCGCGGCCCGCGCGACGGGGGCGTAGATCGGCGTGCGGGTGCGGCGGTCGGGCACCGACAGGCAGCCCTCCTCGTCGGAGACCTCCTCGGCGTCGTCGACGGTGAGCACGGGGTTGGCGACATGGCCCTTGCGCCCGGCGATGTCGTAGACGAACAGCCGACGCGACACGCCGATCTGCGGACCGGCCAGGCCCACGCCGTTGACCGCGTACATCGCCTGGAACATCTCCTCGATCAGGCGGCGCAGCTCGCGGTCGAAGTCGGTGACGGGCTCGGCGGGCGTGCGCAGCACCGGATCGCCGATGACGCGGATCTCACGCATGCGTCTCCACTTTCGTAAGGACTGGGGAACGGTAGGGGTCCTTACTCTAGCCAGCGAGTGGGATCGGCGGGGCTGTGGAAGACTGGACGGGTGCGTGTCTACATCGGTGCCGACCATGCCGGCTATGAGCTCAAGAACCACCTCGTGTCCTGGCTCAAGGACCACGGCCACGAGGTGACCGACTGCGGTCCCTTCGTCTACGACGCCGAGGACGACTATCCGGCGTTCGTCCTGCGCGCCGCCGAGGGCGTCGCCGGCGACCCCGGCAGCCTGGGGGTGGTGATCGGCGGCTCGGGCAACGGCGAGCAGATCGCGGCCAACAAGGTGCGCGGCATCCGCGCGGCCCTGGCCTGGAGCGAGGAGACCGCCTCGCTGGCCCGCGAGCACAACAACGCCAACGTCGTCAGCATCGGCGCGCGCATGCACACGACCGAGGAGGCGACCAGGTTCGTCGAGGTCTTCCTGACCACCTCCTTCTCCGGCAGCGAGCGCCACAGCAGGCGCATCGCGCAGCTGACCACCTACGAGACGATCGGCCAGCTGCCCTCGCTGCCCTAGGTCTTGCGCCTGGCCTCGCGCCGGGGCGTCTCGTCGCGCAGGGGCCGCCGGTCGGCGGCCTCCTGCTGCTCCTTCGACGGCCTGGACACGTCGCGGGCCCGCATGGCGATGGTCGCGGTGATCTGCAGACTTTGCAGGGCCATGCTCAAGAGCCTACGTCGTGCGTCTCAGAACACCAGCCCGGCCAGCGGCTTGGGGCTCCACGCCATGGCCGCGGCCAGCGCCCGCACCGCGCCCGGCGTGTGCTCGCGCAGCAGGCCCGCGTCGAGCTGCGCGCCGAGCAGGCCATCGCCCAGGTACGCCGAGCCGAGCGCGGACACCGGCACCGTCAGGTGCGGCTCGTCGTCCACCGGCTTGCACTCCGCGCCGGTGGTGTCGGCGGTGAGCCGCCGGCGGCCGGCGTTCCAGGGGCACACGTCGTCCTCGATCTCGATCACCAGGTCCACGGGGGCCGCGTAGGCGCGGGCGGTCAGGGCCCTGTCGACGTCCACCAGGCGTACCCACAGCTCGTCTGACCAGGTCGCGCGCAGCTGGCGGGAGTCGGCGAGCAACGCGATCAGGGCGTCGTCCACCGGCCGCGCGTACGTCTCCAGCTTGGTGATCAGGTCGCGGTCCAGCATGTCGCGCCACAGCAGGGCGTAGGCCGCCGGATCGGTCGCCTCCAGCTCGAACACCCGCAGCTCGCCGCTGGGCACGCCGTTGGCGTCCCACGCCGACTTGGTGCGGAACAGCGCGTAACCGCGCACCTCCCGCTCGTCCTCGGCGAGCACCGCGCGCAGCGAGCCCCAGCCGCCCCTGTCGTGCTCCTCGTCGGCCAGGAAGGCGTCCCAGACGTGCCGGGTGCGCTCGTACCGGCCCGGACGCCTGGTCACGACGGCGGCGAACAGCTTCTCGAAATCGGCCCTGGCCTCGGTGGGGGAGACCACCCTGAGCCGGAGCGCCGGGTCGGTGGGGGCGTCCCGCACGAAGGCCGAGCGGTGCTTGTCAATCTTGTACGACAGTTCGCTGGCCGCCCTGCCGTACCCGAACCTGCCGTAGATCAGCGACTCGGAGGCGTAGAGGGCGGCCACCGACTCGCCGCGGTCGCGGATGTCGGACAGCTGCCGGCGCATCAGCGCGGACAGCACGCCGCGGCGGCGGTGCGAGGGAAGCACGCTGACCGCGGTCACCCCGCCCACGGGGATCTGGCGTCCGCCGGGGACGGTCATCGTGAGGCTGAAGACGGACGTGACGCCCGCCATGGTGGTGCCGTCGAAGGCGACCAGGGTGCGGTCGAACTCCGTGGCGGCCTTGTACCGCTCGTCCTGGGTGGGGTGCGGCGTCCAGCCGAAGCCCTCTGCGAGCACGCCGGCGAAGCCCGGCCACTCGGATTCGTCAATGGGACGGATCGGATAGGTCATCCGTCCACGGTAGGAGCGGGCAAAGGGGGACGGCCACCCAATATCCGTGCTTAATGATCAAGGCCTTGGTCAAGTGGGCTGCCCAAACAGGGGTCAGACCGATACAGTCACACGCATCATGAGTTCCCGTCCGGCGCCGCTGATTCCGCCACGGGTCCGTGCGGTCCTGGTGCGGGTGCCGTTCCTGGTGTCCGCCGTCCGGTTCGTCCGGAGGGGGCCGCTGGCCCGTGACCGCAACCTGCTCATCACGCTGACCGTGCTCTCGCTCGTCATCGGGCTGCTGGCGGCGAAGGTGTCCACCGAGTGGTTCTCGCCGTCGCTGCTCATCCTGGTCACCCTGATCGGCGGGCTGCAGCTGCGGCTGCGCAGCCTGGTCAAGCTGCTGGTGGCGGTGGGCGTCGCGCTGACCTACGTCGCGGCCACGCTCGGGGTGGCGCGGGTGGGGCTGGGGCTCACGGTGACGATCGTGTTCACCACCGTGCTCGCCGTGCTGATGGCCCGTACCCGGGGCAAGCTCGGTGTGCAGGGGCTGCGCGGCGACGCGATGCTGCTGGAGCTGCGCGACCGGCTCAGGAGCCAGGGCGAGCTGCCCCCGCTGCCCAAGGACTGGGGCGGCAAGGTGGTGCTCAAGCAGGCCGGGGGCTCGTCGTTCGGCGGCGACTTCCTGGTCTCCATGCGCGACGGCGACTCCGTCGAGATCGCCCTGGTCGACGTCTCGGGCAAGGGCGTCGACGCCGGCACCCGCGCGCTGCTGCTGTCGGGCACGTTCGGCGGGCTGCTCGGCTCGGTCGACGACTTCCTGCCCGCGTGCAACGCCTACCTCCACCGCCAGCGCGGCGACGAGGGCTTCGTGACGGCCGTGCACGTCCGCCTCGACCTCGCCACCGGCGACTACACGATCACCTCGGCCGGCCATCCGCCGGTCGTCAAGCTCGACTCGGGCACCGGCAACTGGCAGGTCGCCTCGGCCAAGGGCGTGGTGCTCGGCGTGGTGCCCGACCTCCACTGCGAGCCCGACAGCGGCACGCTGCGCAAGGGCGACGCCCTGCTGCTCTACACCGACGGCCTGATCGAGCAGCCGGGGCGCGACATCGACGCCGGCCTCGACCGGCTGCTCGGCGAGGCCGAACGGCTGCTGCCCTCCGGTTTCCGTGACGGCGCGAGGGCACTGGTCAACGCGATGTCCTCGGGCCACAACGACGACTGCGCGCTGGTGTTGATCTGGCGTCCGTAGTGACGTTTCACATGGGTCAGGTCGTGATGGCGGTCACTGGCAACGGGTTCGGCGGGCTGAGATCATTCGACTGTTCGGGTCCCGGCGGAGCGGCGCGGCTCCACCGGGCCCGTCATCTCGTCCGGTTCCGCACGACCAGCACTACAACCAGCCGCTGTCGCTGGCGATGCGCACGGCGTCCAGCCGGTTGCGGGCGCCCGTCTTGCACATGATCCGCGACAGATGGTTGCGCACGGTGCCGACCGACAGGAACAACTGGTCGGCGATCTCGGTCGATCTCGCCCCGCCCGCCGCGATGCGCAGCACGTCGAGCTCGCGCCGGGTGAGCGGGTTGGCGGCCGACTGCAGGGCCGCCACCGCCAGCTCCGCCTCCACCGCCCGCCCGCCCGCGGCGACCTGGCGCACCCCCTCGGCCAGCCGCTCGGGCGCCACCCGCAGGCTCATGAACCCCAGCACGCTGCCGTTGAACGCCCTGCGCACCTGGCCGGGGCTCGGCCGGGCGGAGAGGATCAGCACCGAGCAGCGGGGGACCTGCTCGGTCAGCTGCGTGGCGACCGGCAGGCCGGGCAGGTCGAGGTCGACGATCGCGACGTCGGGCGCGCTCGACCGCGCGGCCGGCAGCACACCGTCGGGGCTGCCCGTCTCGGCGACCACCCGCAGGTCGGGCTCGGCTTCGAGCGTGGCCTGCAGACCGCGTCGCACCAAGGGCAGGTGTTCGGCGATGAGTATGCGGATCAAGACGTCCCCCTCCATCGTCTCCCAGGGTGATCGGCTGATCGCTTACTGTCAATGCGGTCCGTTGATTCACCAAAGTGCGGGCAAGCCCGAGGGATGTGCGGAGTTCGACTAGTCTGGGAACGTCGAGACCGTCTGTCTGCCTGGAGCGCGCGTAGATGAACTGGCTCTTTGTCGCCGGGATCCTTCTGTTCCTGGTGGGGTTGATGGTCTCCGTCGGCCTGCACGAGGTGGGCCATCTCGTGCCGGCCAAGATCTTCGGCGTCCGGGTCACCCAGTACATGGTCGGCTTCGGCTCGACGGCCTGGTCCATCCGCAGGGGCGAGACCGAGTACGGCATCAAGTGGCTGCCGCTCGGCGGCTACATCCGCATGATCGGCATGCTGCCGCCGCGTCCCGGTGACGCTCCCGGCAGGCTGCGGAGCGCGTCGACCGGGCCGTGGCAGGGTCTGATCGAGACCGCCCGCGAGGCCGCCATGGAGGAGGTGCGGCCCGGCGACGAGGACCGCGTCTTCTACCGCAAGAAGTGGTGGCAGAAGATCATCATCATGTCGGGCGGCCCGGCGATGAACTTCGTGCTCGCCTTCATCTTCTTCAGCATCCTGCTGGTCGGCATCGGCCTGCCCAAGACCGCCCCGATCGTGTCGCCCGACACCAACACGTGCGTGATCCCCACCACCGAGGTGCGCAAGACGTGCGCGCCCACCGACGAGCGCACCCCGGCCGCCAAGGCGGGCGTCAAGGTCGGCGACCACATCGTCTCCCTCGACGGCCAGAAGATCGCGACCTGGCAGGACGCCACCCGCCTGATCCGCGGCCACGGCGCCGGCCCCGTCAAGCTGGGCATCGTCCGCGACGGCAGGCCGATGACGCTCGACGTCACCCTCATCGCCCGCGACATGGCGAACCCCACCGACGAGACCAAGATCGACAAGGGCGTCGGGTTCCTCGGCGTCGTGCCCTCCCAGGTCTTCGAGCAGCAGAGCATCGGGCAGGTGCCGGGCTACATGAGCGACCTGACCGGCCGCGTCGTGGGCTCGATGGTCAACCTGCCGGCGAAGATGGTCGGCGTCTGGAACGCCGCCTTCTCCGGCGACAAGCGCGACCCCGAGGGCCCGGTCGGCGTGGTGGGCGCGGGCCGGCTCGGCGGCGAGATCCTGGCCTCCGACATGTCCAACAAGAGCAAGCTGTTCACCTTCGTCAGCCTGCTGGCCGGGTTCAACCTGGCGATCGGCCTGTTCAACCTGATCCCGCTGCTGCCCCTCGACGGCGGCCACATCGCGGGCGGCCTGTGGGAGGGCATCAAGCGCGGCTACGCCAAGATCATGCGCCGCCCCGAGCCCCGCTACGTCGACATCGCCAAGGTGCTGCCGCTCACGTACGCGATGGCGTTCGTGCTGATCATCATGGCCGGTCTGCTGGTCTACGCCGACCTGGTCAACCCCCTCACGCTCGGCTGACCCGGCCGGCGCGCCACGGGCGGGGGCTACCGGGCCTGGCGCACGCTGCGACGCCAGACCTCGGCGATGTCGCCGACGGCGGTGACGTCCCGGGTGGCGTCGCCCTCGACCAGCACCAGGTCCGCGCGCAGACCGGGGCGATCCGGCCGCGGTCGGCCAGCCCGAAGTGCCGGGCGGGCACGCTGGTCGCGGCGGCCGGCGCCTCCTCGGCGCCGAGCCCGGCCTCGGTGAGCAACCGCAGCTCGCGGTGCAGCCCGGCGCCGAGGGCGGGCACGAACGGGGTGGCGTCGGTCCCGGCGGGCAGCGGCACGCCCGCGCGGCGCAGGGCCCGCAGCGCGCCGACGGCATGGGCGGAGCTGCCTGGACGAACGCCGGCGCCTGCGCCGGGTCGGGGACGAAGTCGATCGCCGTGACGTCGAGCCCGTCCAGGACGGTGTCCGCCAGGGCCGCCGGCAACTGGGTCGGGTGCCCGCCCGGAGCGGTGGCCAGCGTGCCGGCGCTGCGCAGGTCGGCCACGTCGTCGTTCTCGGCGGCCGGCCGCCGCTGCCCGGCGAGGATCTGCGGCAGGCAGAACATCACGCCCGAGGGCGACCGGATCGCCGCCGTCTACTCGGTCACCAACCCCGGCAAGCTCGCCGGCATCCGCTGAGCCGCCGGTCCGCGGCTAGTTCATCGAGATGTGCACGTGGTCGTAGTGGTTCTCGGTGATGCTGCCGCGGTCGGACATCGGGCGCCAGCCCGAGCCCTGGTTGATGCGCTGCTTCCAGATCACGTACTTGACGCCCAGCTTGGCCTTGTTCTTCAGCGCCCAGTCGGCCAGGCGGTCGCCGAGGGCGTTGTTGACGGCGCTCGGCATGGTGCCGCCCGTGCTCATCATGAAGTCGCAGGCCCGGCCGAGCGGGTGCTCGCCGCTGGAGCCGGACCGGAAGCAGCCCACCTCGTACGGCAGCGAGAAGCTCTTCTGCACCTGCGCGCGCATCAGCCGGGTGCGCGGCGTGATGTTGTCCGAGCCGGACGGCAGCTCGGGCGCCCAGCTCCCGTCGGACTTCTTGCCCGGCCCGAACGGCACGAGGTCCTGCAGCTTCTTCTTGATGTCGTCGATGACGTCCTGGGCGTCGTCGCGCTGCTCGGCCACCTCCGCCGTGCCTGCCTTCAGCTCCGTCGCGAGCGTGGCGGCGGCCGTGACGGCCTTCTTCTGGTCGTCGCGGGCCTTGGCCACGCTGTCCACGACCGCCTGCTGCTCGGCGGTGAGCTGTTCGAGGACGGCCGCGCCGCCGCCGTCCGGGGTCAGCATGAAGCCCGGAAGGGAGGCGTCGCGGCTCTGGTAGCGCAGCCGGGCGATCTCGGCGACCCGCTGCTCGGCCGTGGCCACCGCCTGCTCGGCGGCGGCGAGCCGCTGCTGGGCCGCGGTGGCGGCCTGCTGGGCCTTGGCCAGCTCGACCCGCTTGAGGTTGTACGTCTCGATGAGCTTGTCGACCTTGCGGTTGAGCTGCTTGAGCTGGGCCCGCAGCTGCGCCTCGGACGGCTTGGGCGCGGCTGCCACGGCGGCTGACCCGGAGACTGTGGCGGCCGCCGGATGGACGAGCAGGGCGGTGGCGGTGATGAGACCGACGGCAAGACTCGCGGGGGACGAAGCCGCCACGTGGTTGTTCCTCTCCCTCTGCCGGCCGGGTTAGCTGACGGGTTCGGGCACGGGAGCAGTCCCTACCACTTGCGCGGATTCACCCCGGATGCGATGGGTCCCCGGCTCCCGGGCAACACGCCCGGGATTAGGCGTACAACGACCGTTATGGCCGGTGTCTAACGGGATATTAGTGGTAGATCACGAGTCATGCGACTTTAATGAGAAACCAATTAGTGATCAATTCGTGATCGCAACATGCGTGCCGCCTCCTCCGGCAGCACGTCGTTGACGAAGGCCCCCATGGCAGACTCCGAGCCCGCCAGGTACTTCAGCTTCCCGGGCGCCCGCCTGATGCTGAACAGCTCCAGGTGCAGGTAGGCCAGCTCGCGGCCGTACCGCACCGGCGCCTGGTGCCAGGCCGAGATGTACGGCATCGCCACCCCGAACAGCGCGTCGAGCGCCCGCAGCACCGAGGTGTACAGCGGCGCGAACGCGGCCCGCTCCTCCTCCGACAGCGCCGCCAGGTCGGGCACCTGCCGGTGCGGATACACGTGCACCTCGAACGGCCAGCGCGCGGCGGCCGGCACGAACGCCGTCCAGAGCTCGTTGGCGGCCACCACCCGCGTGCCGGCGGCCTGCTCGGCGGCCAGCACGTCGGCGAACAGGTTGCCACCCGTGTGCCGCGCGGCGGCCCCGAGCTGGACCTTGGTGCGCGGGGTCACGTAGGGGTAGGCGTAGATCTGCCCGTGCGGGTGGGGGAGCGTGATGCCGATCTCCTCGCCCCGGTTCTCGAAGCAGAAGACCTGCTCGACGCCCTCGATGCCGGACAGCTCGGCCGTGCGGTCGGCCCACGCCTCCATGACCAGCCGGACCTGGGCGTTGGAGAGCCTGGAGAAGGAGGAGGAGTGGTCGGAGGTGAAGCAGACCACCTCGCATCGTCCGACACCCGGCCGCACCTCACTCAGGCCGCCGACATCCCCGTAAGTCCCAAAATTTCCGGAGAAAGAGGGAAAGCGGTTCTCGAACACCACCACGTCGTAGTCATGGGCCGGGATCTCCGACGCCCGCGTGGCGGACGACGGGCACAACGGGCACTCGTCGGCCGGCGGCAGGAACGTCCGCGTCTGCCGGTGGCCGGCGATCGCGATCCACTCCTCGGTCAGCGGGTCGTAGCGCAGCTCGGAGGCCACCGGCCGCGGGTCGAGCGGCCGCCGGTCGATCGCGCTCCGGTCGGCGTCGTCGCGCCGGTCGAAGTAGATCAGCTCTCGGCCGTCTGCCAGGTGGGTGATGGTGCGCTTCAAGGCGTGCCCTCCGCGATGATCAGTTCTCCGGCCCGTTCGGCCAGCTCGGTGCGTGCTTCCTCGGGCAGCCCCGCGTCGCTGATGACCACGTCGGCCTCGGTCAGCTCGGCGATCGTGCTGATGCCGACCGTGTTCCATTTGGTGTGGTCGGCGGGGACCACCAGCCGGTGCGCCGCGGCCACCAGCTCCCTGTCGGTCTCGGACTCCAGCAGGTTGGGCGTGGTGAACCCGGCGCGCAGGCTCATGCCGTGCACCCCGAGGAAGAGCGTGTCCACGTGCAGTCGGCGGATGGCCGCCACCGCCACGGGGCCGACGAGCGCGTCGGAGGGCGTGCGCACGCCGCCGGTCAGCACGACCGTGCGGTCGGCGCGCGGGTTGCGGTGGAAGACCTCGGCGACGGGGATCGAGTTGGTGATCACGGTCAGCTCGGCCACCGCGACCAGGTGGTGGGCCAGCGCCCACGTGGTGGTGCCGGCGGAGAGCGCCACGGCGGTGCCCGGCCGGACGAGGGTGGCCGCGTGCCGCGCGATGGCCTCCTTCTCCTGCTGCTGGCGGGCGGACTTGGCGGTGAAGCCGGGCTCCTCGGTCGAGCCGGGGCCGAGGGCCGTCGCGCCGCCGTGGACCTTCTCCAGCAGCCCGCGCTCGGCCAGCACCTCAAGGTCGCGGCGTATCGTCATGTCGGAGACGCCGAGCTCGCGCACGAGGTCGGCCACCCGGACGCCGCCGCTGCTGCGCACGCGTTCGAGGATCGTCTGCTGACGCTGCTGTGCGAGCACGCCCACCCCTTCCAACAGATTCCACCAAATTATGACACGACTTTGTTGAGGAATGTTAGGTCACGGCGTATCGCTTGTGCGACCCGCGGGCAGGGGAGACCTTGAAGGTCACGATCCCGACCGCAGGAGGTGAGCCCATGGCGAAGCGTGCACGCAAGGGCAGGGGGCGCAAGAAGAAGAAGGCGAACCACAGGAAGCGCCCGAACGCCAACTGAACACGGGTGGCCGCGGGTCTCGCGGCCACCCGTGTCGTCTCAGCCGGGCAGCTCGGTGAGCGCCTGGTCGAGGCGCTCTTGCGGCAGCGAGTAATCCTCCAGTTCGCCGGCCAGGTGGCGGTCGTAGGCGGCCAGGTCGAAGTGGCCGTGCCCGCACAGCGCGGTGAGGATCACCTTCTCCTCGCCGCTCTCCTTGCAGCGCAGCGCCTCGGCGATGGTCTCGGCCAGCGCGTGCGTGGGCTCCGGGGCCGGGACGATGCCCTCGGTCCGCGCGAAGCGCACACCCGCCTCGAAGCACTCGCTCTGGGTACGGGTCACCGCCTCGAACAGCCCCAGCTCGTACATGTGGGACAGCAGCGGCGCCATGCCGTGATAGCGCAGCCCGCCGGCGTGGATCGGGTCGGGGACGAAGGAGTGCCCCAGGGTGTGCATCTTGAGCAGCGGCGTCAGCCCGGCGGTGTCGCCGAAGTCGTAGGCGTACACGCCACGGGTGAACGACGGGCAGGCGGCCGGCTCGACGGCCCTGAACCGGGTGCCGATCCGTCCGGCCAGCTTCTCCCGCAGGAAGGGGAAGGCCAGGCCGGCGAAGTTGGAGCCGCCGCCGGTGCAGCCGATGACCAGGTCCGGCAGCTCGGGCAGTTGCGCCAGGGCCTCCTCGCCGATCACCGTCTGGTGCATGAGGACGTGGTTGAGCACCGAGCCGAGCGCGTACCGGGCCTCGGGGTTCGCGGCGGCCACCTCGACCGCCTCGCTGATCGCCAGCCCCAGGCTGCCGGGGGAGGCGGGGTCGTCGGCCAGCGCCTTGCTGCCCGCGCCGGTGAGGGGCGAGGGGCTGGGGTGGACGGTGGCGCCGTACACGCTCATGAGCGAGCGCCGGTACGGCTTCTGGTCGTAGGACGCCCGAACCATCCAGATCCGGCATTCGATGTCGAACTGGGCGCAGGCGAACGCCAGGGCCGACCCCCACTGTCCCGCGCCGGTCTCCGTGGTCAGCAGCCGCACGCCTTCCTTGGCGTTGTAGTACGCCTGCGGCACGGCGGTGTTCGCCTTGTGCGACCCGGCCGGTGAGACGCCCTCGTACTTGTAGTAGATGCGGGCCGGCGTGTCGAGGGCCTTCTCCAGCCGGCGCGCCCTGATCAGCGGCGTCGGCCGCCACAGCCGGTAGACGTCGATGACCTCCTTGGGGATGGGCACGTAGCGGTCGCCGCTGACCTCCTGCGCGATGAGTTCCATGGGGAACAGCGGCGCGAGGTCGTCCGGCCCGACGGGACGGCGGGTGCCGGGGTGCAGCGGCGGCGGAGGCGGCACGGGAAGATCGGGAACGATGTTGTACCAGTTGCCAGGGATCACCGTTTCAGTTTGAGCCGCCCCTGTGGGCCGTCAAGGGTCTGGACGCCGACACGTTCCTTCTTTACCTTGGTTGAAACACTTCACAGGAGGAGCATATGAAAATCGATGCGGTCGTGTTCGACATCGGCGGGGTGCTGGAGCTGACGCCGTCCCTGGGCGTGACGGCCAGATGGGAGGAGAAGCTCGGCCTGCCCGCCGGGCACATCGACGCCCAGCTGGAGCCGACCTGGCTGGCCGGGGCGGTCGGCGAGATGACGGAGGAGCAGGCCGGCGCCGAGGTGGCCAAGGTGCTCGGGGCGCACGCCGGGGCGTTCATGGCCGACGTCTGGACGGAGTACCTCGGCACGCCCAACACCGAGCTCATGGCGTACCTGGGCGCCCTGCGTCCGCGCTACCGCACGGGCCTGGTGAGCAACAGCTTCGTCGGCGCCAGGGAACGCGAGCAGGCCGCGTACGGCTACGCCGGCCTGGTGGACCACATCGTCTACTCGCACGAGGCGGGCGTGCGCAAACCGGACCCGCGCATCTACCTGATGGCCTGCGACGCCCTCGGCGCCGACCCCGCCGCCACGGTGTTCCTCGACGACCACGAGCCGTACGTCGAGGGCGCCCGCGCGGCCGGCCTGCACGCCGTGCGCTTCACGTCGAACGCCCAGGCCGTCGCCGAGCTGGACGCGCTGCTCGGGCTCAGCCGTCCGTCAGCACCGCCGGCCGGTCCGGATGGTCGGCCCTGACCACCACGTCGGCGGCCCGCTGCGGGCGCGCCTCGCGTTCGTACCGCTCGTAGGCCGGCAGCCGCCACCGCTCGTCCTGCGGCGTGCGCCGCGCCAGCGCCGCCGCCGACAGCCACACGTGCACGCTCACCTCGAACGGCAGCCCCCGCCCCAGCAGCAGCGTGCCGTCCACGAGCACCACCCCGCCCGGCGCCAGCTCCCGGTAGGGCATCCGGTACGCGCGATCGATCCCGCTGTCCCACAGCGCCGGCAGCACCCGCCCCGAGCCGCCCGGCTCCAAGGGTTCGAGCACTTCGCGCAGCAGGCCCTTGACGTCGAGCCAGTCCTCGTAGAAGACGTCGGGATCGGTCCGGCCGTGCTCCAGCCGGAGCGAGGCCGGCCGCAGGAAGTCGCCCGCCGACACGCGCAGCACGGGCCGGCCGCGCAACCGCAACGGCGCGACCAGCTCGTCGGCCAGCGCGCCGGGCCTCGCCGCGGGCGCCCCGTCGACCGCCACCCGCACCCAGGCGTCCTTGGGCCGCGCGGCGACGAGCTCGGCCAGCTCCTCGACGAGCGCCTCCCGGGAGATCGGACGTGCACGCATCGACGCCAGCCTACGCCCTGCAAGATCACAAAAGGCCAGGCCCCGGGCGGGTACGGCGGCGCAGCTGCGAGCTCCCGGATTGTGCTCGTGCCAGGATGGCCGCATGGACCACCGTGGGCCTGTGCCGGACGAGGGCCTCCTACTCCTCGTCGGTCGCGAAGTGTCAGCCGTCTGTTTCGTGCGGGATCACGTTGAGCTGCATTTCGACGGTGTGATCCTCCGAGCCCTCGCCGGTCCGTTCGGTTTGTACGGATGCCGGGGCTGGCGTTTCCCGCACGGCGACGCACCTGTGGTCATGCGCCACTACATCGGCCACGTGATCGACGGCTACGAGATGGTGCCGGCCGGGCTCCTGGCGGTTGACTCCGGCGCGCACCGGTTCGCGATCCCGCTGGGCGAAGACGCCCGTGTCGGTCAGGAGGCCGCACATCTCGTCGTCCCCGAGGGCGCGGCCCGCGGCGGGCGGCACGGCATGTGGATCTGGTGAAGGGAACGCCTGAGCAAGTGCTCTCCATCGTGTCGCCGCCGTCGGCGATGATCCAGTGGAAGGCGCACAAGCCTCGTCATCTCGGGGTGGTCACGCCGACGAGGCGAACAGAAGGACAAGATCGGATAACAGTGAGGCCCAGGCTCGGGATCATCTCCCGGACCTGGGCCTTCGTGCCTGGAGCGGACGACGGGAATCGAACCCGCGTAGCTAGTTTGGAAGACTAGGGCTCTACCATTGAGCTACGTCCGCGCGAACCGGTCGAACTCTGGTCTAGACTTCATCCGGTCGTCAGGGCGTAAGCGTACCGGAGTCACGGACCGCATGCGCACCCGGCGAGGCGGGGCGTGGCGCAGCTTGGCAGCGCGCTTGCTTTGGGAGCAAGAAGTCGCAGGTTCAAATCCTGTCGCCCCGACCAGCCAGAAGGCCCCATCCGAATCGGGTGGGGCCTTCTGAGTGACTAAGTGGGTGACTAAGCCGGAGATCATGTCTCCTCGCCTCTCTCGAAGATGCGGTCCATGGCGATGGCACCGGCCTGCAGAACCGGGCGGATCTGCTTGCGGTAGATGGCCTCGGTCACGGCCGTGCTGCTGTGGCCGACGAGCCGGGAGATCTCCTCCAGCGGGATGCCGTTGTCCGATAGCAGTGACACAAAGCTGTGGCGCAGCTCGCGCGGCGTCCACTCGGCTGCGTTCAGGCCCTCGGCCTCCTTGATGACGGTCCGGAAGGCGCGACGGACGTTCGACGCGTCCAGCTCGGTGCCTGCCGCTGAGGCGAACACCAGGCCGGTCGTGGACCAGGAGTCGCCCTGACGACGCCGTTGGTCATCCCGATGAGCCTTGAGCACGTCCACGCAGCGACGGGGGAGTGCCAGAGTACGACGGGACTTGCGGGTCTTGGTGTCCCCTCCGACGCGCACGGAGCGCCACACGGCCACGTGAGGAGGTACGGGTGGGTTCGTGTACGGGTTCCCTTCCAGGTCCACATGATCCCATGTGAGGGCCCTCAGCTCCTCTGTACGGGCCCCGGTCAGCAGGGATACGACCACGTAGGGCTCCATCCATGTCCCTTCCGCAGCCTTGAGTACGGCGCTCGCCTGGGCGAACGTCAGAGCCTTGGAGGGACGGCCCGCTCTGCCCGCTGGTACCGAGCACAGCTCCACGACGTTCCGCTTGACCTTGTCGCGTGCCATGGCTCGCTTGACGGAGCGGTTCAGGCATGACCGGATGATCTGGAGCGTACGGGTGCTGAGCGTCTTCGCCTTGGCGGCGAGCCATCTGTCCACGTCTTCCGCGCTGAGGTCGCGCAGCTTGCGCCTGCCCAGGGCAGGGATGACGTGCTTCATGCAGAGGATGGTGTACGAGTCGACAGTGCGTTGATCACGGCCGATGAGACCGTACGCCAGCCAGTCCAGGACGGCCCGCTCCACGGTGTAGTCCCCGGGGGCGATGGCCAAGCCGTCCTCGTAGTCGCGAACGATTTCCTTGAGCTTGTCCTTGGCGGCGGTCTTGGTCTTGCCGCTGGCCTTCTTGACGATGCGCTTCCCGGCGGGCGTATAGCCGACGGTGAGGGAGGCGATCCAGCGTTGCCGGGACTCGTCCCAGTGCAGGCCGCCGTCCCCGCGGCTGCGGCGCTTGGTCATGATGCCTCCCGCTGCAACAGGGCGATGTACTCGGCCAGGGCGCTGGCCGGGATGAGACGGCATCGGCCCTGCTTGACCGAGCGGAGGCGGCCGGAGCGGAGCTGTTCGTAGATGACGCTGCGGCTCATGCGGAGCTTGGCCATGGCGTCAGGGACGCGGTAGAGCTGGGTGTCATCGGCCATGGTCATCTCCTTCGTTGATCGAGGCGGCGAGGGCTTGTTCGCCAGGTGTGAAGCCCTGTCCGGCGTACTGCCAGTGGCCGAGGACGAAGGTCGTCTCGGGTTCGTACGGCAGTCGTGCGCGCGTCCAGTCGATGCGGGCTTGCCGGAGGTCGCCCAGGGTGGTGGAGTACGTGCGGCTCTTGGTCGAGAAGTGGCCTCGGAAGCCGAGCATGTGGGCCCAGTCGCGGAATCGTAGGTGGGCGAGGTCCGGGTGCGCGGTCGGGTTGCCGAGTGCCCAGGCGGTACGGATCAGGCGGGCCGGATGGTCGGCGATGCCGAGGAGGTGGAGCTGGCGGATGGTGGCGTGGGTGAGCGGCCGGTCGAGGGTGCCCGATGTCTCGGCGGCCTTGGTCGCGTACTTGGCGATGTAGCCTGCGACCTTCTGTTCGGTCATGCTGCCGTCGTCTTCGGCTGCGGGACGGATGTGCTTGATGTCGAGCTGGTCTCCCCAGACGAGGTGGCGGGTCGGCTGTCCAAGGTCGGGTGCGGGTAGGCGAACCGCTCGCGCGGCTGAGTGGATGGCGTCGTCGAGCAGTTCGGCGGTTGCCCAGGCGGGCGGTGGAACGGGTGTGTTGTCGTTGGCGCGGCCGTCGAGCCGGATGACGGCGTGGAAGTGCACGACCCCTCGGGACTGGTACTCGGCGACCTTGGCGAAGGAGACGCGGGCAGTCTCGTTGAAGGTCTTGCGGGTCAGCCCGGAGGCGGCGGCCAGGTGCCGGCGGAGGTAGATGGTGAAGCGGCGCCAGAGGTCTCCGGCGAAGGCGTTCCACAGGACGTGGCCGATGTAGTCGTAGGTTTCAGGGTCGAGCGGTTGGCCGATGGCAGGGTCTCCTTCCTGATGGCGGGTGAAGCAGGACGGGCCGTTGCGTCGTGGATGACACACCGGGCTTGTGCCGTCCTTGGCCGGGCCTCGGTGGACCGGGCCGAAGGTGGGTGCGGTGAGGGTGGCCAGTACGCGCGGATGCGTACGGACGGTGGACGGGACGTTCTTGTCGCCGCCGAGGAGGCCCGCGCGGATGAGGTGGAAGGTGTCGCGGCGGTAGGTCTCGGCGCAGGCCGGGCAGCGGGAGGTGCGACGGTTGCCACAACGGACGAGTAGTTGGCCGTGTGGTTCGTCAGCGGTGGTGTAGTGGGTCAGGAGTTCGCCGGTGTGGTGGTTGACGGTTGCGGACTCGCCGGTCAGGCGGATCGGTTCACGGCAGCCGCGAAGCCGGTCCACCTGGCGTAGCCAGCGGGTGATGTCGTGGCCGGAGCGTCGGGTCAGGTCGCGGATGACCGGGCCGAGGAGGCCGTCGATGGGTGCGGGTAGCTCGGGTGCCGTGGTCATGAGGCGTCCGTTCCGGAGCCTTCGCAGCACGGGCAGTAGATGGTGATGAGCTGGTGGGTACGGACAGAGCGGACGCGGACGGAGCCGTATCCGCCGCATTCCGGGCAGGGCCGGTGGCGCATACTGGAGTTCCTTCGTTGAGTGCGGAGGGTGACGCCCCACGGGGACGGCGGGCTGCCAGGCTTGAGCCGTCCCGTGGTGGCGTCGTTGGCGTTCAGTTCTGGTTGTCGATGCCGGTGCCGGAGCAGTCGCGGCAGGTGTCGTCGTCGTACAGGCCAGTGCCGTTGCAGGTGGCGCAGGCGTAGGCGCGGATCTCGTCCGGGTTCATGTGGGTTCTCCGGTGGTGCCGCAGCAGTCCAGGCAGAAGGCCCAGGTGTCGATACGGATGGCGTTCTTGCCGCGCCCGACGATCTCCCAGGTCTCCACTTGGCCCTCTCCGTTGCAGGTCGAGCAGGTGTCGTTCTTCTTGGGACGGCTTCGCTTCGTGGTCATCGGGTCGGCCTCCTTCGACAGGTAAGGCAGGTTTGTGCGGCGGTCGGGTCGGGGCGGGTGGGTGCATAGCAGCTCATGACGGGGCCGGAGCCGACGCAGCGGCGGCAGTAGAGGTGGTTCATGCGGGGCCGCCCTGGATCGGGAGCCAGGCGGCGCGGTTGCCGTTGGCGTGGCGGACGGCGGCCACGACGTAGCCGAGGTTGGTCGTGTCCAGGCTGGTGAGGGCCGGGCCGAGTTCGACCGGCGCGGCGTGGGCGATGGACAGGGCGATGCGGAGCATGGCGGCCTCGCCGGGGGAGCAGGGCAGGTGGCCGAAGGTGAGCGCGTCGTGGGCGGCCTGCCAGTCGATGACCGCGAACGGCTCGTCCAGGTCCACGGCGAGGGTCTGGAAGTCTGATCGGCGTAGCCAGGTGCCGTGGTGGATCAGCAGTTCCACGGCGGCTTCCATCGGGTAGGAGCCGTGGGCCCAGGAGCGGGCGGCCTCGATGATGAGGTCGTGGTGGTTCATGCGACGGGTTCCTTTCGGATCAGGGTGAGCAGGTCGTTGGCCACGTCGGCCGAGACGTGCATGCGCGTGGCGAGTTGGTCGCCGGTGATGGGCCGGTGGTGCTTGGTGTGGTGGTCGTCGGCCAGGCGGCGGGCGTAGGCCAGCAGCGCCGGGGACACGTCAGGTTCGGGTGTGGGTTGGGCTGGCGGCAGTTCGACGGGCTCGAATTGGACGACCTCGGGAATCTTGGCGTCGGTCTCTTCGGGCTCGGCATCGGCCGGCCTTTCTGCGCGGTGCGAAGCGCGGCGCTCCAGCATCGACACCGAGACCAGAAAAGCCACGGCGGGTGTGGCGGCGGTGATCCAGCCCCACACGGTGGGCCGGGCGGTGGCCAGGTTCGCTGCCAGGGTGAGGACGATGCCGCCGGTCAGCACGAGTGCGGGCCAGGACATCAGGCCGCGCCGATGGCGGCCGGTGCGCTTGTCGCGTTGGAGTTCGCGGGCGGCCATGACGCACATCAGGTCGATGCACACGGCGACCGCCCAGGACTGCCAGCCGACTTGTCCGTGCCGGGCGGCCAGGGCGCTGATGTGGGTGAAGGACCCGACAGCGGCGATGACCGCCAGGACGAGCACGGGTGCGGTGTCACAGATGGTGGAGCGGATGCGGTCCATCCGGGTCGCCTCCCTTCTTGAGACATGGGGCGGGTAGGGACCTGGCGCGATGGGCTCGCGCCGGGCCGAGGCGGGCGGGATGGTTAGGTGGGTTCGCCTTCGCGGGCCAGCGCTTCCAGCTCCGCGTCGGTCACGGTGAGTGCGTCGGCGGCGGTGAGTAGGTCAGCCCAATTGGGGGCGAGGTCGGCGTGTGCCTGGGCGGCGGCCTCGGCAACCTCTTCACTGACGTAGACGGAGCGGGCTCGGTACCAGCGCCCGTCCTCACCGACCACGATGGCGGTGCCGGGCATGTTGGCGGGGATCTGCCGGGCCGCGTTCAGGGCGGCCGGGTCGGTGTCGCCGAGCGTCATGGTCGCGGTCTCGGGGTCGTTGACCCGATGGCAGACGCGGCCGGAGAGCTGGGAACGCAGGGCGGTGACGCCAGGGCCAAGGTCGGAGCCGACCCGCTGTCCGCAGACGAACAGGTAGACCCCGAACGCGCGGCCGAGCTGAGCCAGTCGCAGGAGTGCGGTGGCGGTGGAGGCGATCTCGTCCTTCTCGCCCTTGTGAGCCATCAGGAACAGTTCGGCGACCTCGTCCACCAGAACCACGACCGGCATCGGCCGCAGTGTCTCCGGCAGCTTCCAGACGTTGCGGGCCTTGTTGTTGCGACACAGCGCCATCCGGGTCTTGACCAGGCAGATCAGGTCGTCGAGCAGGCCGAGGCATTCGGCGCGTTCGGTGGCAATGGCGGACAGACGCTGGCCGTAGCAGGTCAGCTCGACACCGCCCTTGAGGTCGAAGCCGACCAGGGCCACCGGTTGTGCCGACAAGCCGGTGATCAGGGCGTTGAGGAGCGTGGATTTGCCGGATTGGGTGGCTCCGGTGTTGAGCCAGTGCGGGACGGTACGGAAGTCGAGCACCCAGGGCGCGCCGGTCTCCAGGAGGCCGACTCGTACTCGTAGCAGGCCCTCGGACAGGACAGGCGTGGACACGGCAGCGAGGGGGTCGCCGTTGGTGGCGAGCAGCGTGACGCGGCCGGGCTTCCAGGAGATGAGACGTACGGAGTGCACACGCCAGGCGTGCGAGAGGTTGGTCAGGCGGGCGGCGTAGTCGTCAGGCGTCTGCCCGTCCATGAGCTTGATGTTGACTCGGAAGCCGAGTCGGCACGGGCGGATGATGCCCAGCCGGGGCGGCTTGTCGATGTCCACGCGACGGATCGTCCGCTTCTGGGACAGCGAGATGCTTGCGTGCCCCACGACGGGGAGGCCATCGAGGGTGTAGCGCCAGCGGCGGCGCTTGCGAGTGAGCGTGCAGCCGTGGGCGACGTTTCCCCACGTGAAGTAGACGTGCAGGGCCTTGAGCGGGTAGCCCAGGCAGAGCCAGAGTGAGACGGGGTGCAGCATGCGCCACACCAGCAGGACCGTGCAGACCGTGGCGACGGTGATGGCCAGCGGGATCAGCCAGTCGGACATAATCGGACTGTCCTTTCGAACCCTCGAAGGGAAGGCCCCGGAGCGGGCGGTTAGCTGCCAGGCGATGCGCCCGCTCCAGGGGTGTCACAGGTGCGGCTAGGCCGCCTTGGGGTTGGCCAGGCTGATGGCCTCGGCGCGAAAGCCGAGCCCGGACCGGCCGTTCATCGACCAGAAGAACGCAGCCAGGCCGACCGGCCGGACCTGCACGCCCTCGGGGATCTGCGGGAACGTCTCGCTCGGGAACGTCACCACGATCACCGGGTTGCGCCGGTCGTCGTTCGGCTTGGGCAGGAGCGGGATGGTGTAGAGCTCCCGGCCTTCCGCGTCCCTCTTGACCTCGCCGGTGGCGCGGTCCACGATCTTCGGCTCGGGCTCGCCAGCGACCGTGAACGCCAGGGCGGAGATGTCGACGGGGATGTTGCGCATGCTGGTCCTCCAGACCTCAGGTCCTCAACTCCTAATGAGGACTTGCAACACGATGATTACCCGCAGTGCTCCTGTCGTCAACTCCTAATGAGGAGTAGAGTTCGTGGCGAGAGCAGTTTTTACTGTTCGGACACCAGCGAGGCGGAACAGTGACATCAGGTCTGGGCGGATTCGCCCCGAAATACCAGCAAATCGCGGAGGCCCTGCGGCACGACATCCAGGAAGGCCGCTACGAACCCGGCGAACGTCTCCCTGCGGAAACGGCTCTGGCAGAGCGCTTCAAGGTGAGCCTGCCGACCATCCGCCAGGCAGTGGGAGTGCTCCGGTCGCAGGGCATCGTGGAGTCCAAGCACGGCATCGGCACCTTCGTGCGGCAGGACCACCGGCTCGAACGCCGCTCCCGCAACCGCTACGGCCGGGCACGCGGCGACCAGAAGCTCCTCACCTCACACCTGCGTCACGACATCGTGTTCGCCGGACCGGAGCAGGTGCCGGCGCGCATCGCCGAAGCCATGGGCATTTCCGAAGGGGCCGAGGTCGTCACCCGCCGCCGCGTGCTCTACGACAAGGAGACCAACACTCCCGAGGAGATCGGCGCCAGCTACATCCCGGCCGACATCGCCCGAGGCACCTTCCTGGAGAAGCGCGACGTCGTACCCAAGGCGCTGTTCCTCTGCGTCGAAGACCTCAGCGGCAAGCGGTACCACCACGCTCGCGACCAATGGATCGCCCGCAGCGCCACGCCCGAGGAGATCGTCACTCTCGGCCTGCCGCAAGGCGGCCACGTCATGCACGTCATCCACACCGCCAGAGCCGAAGATGACACGGTGTTGGAAGTCTCGGAGTCGATCTGGCCAGCGGACCGGGTAACCATCATCGATGAGTACCTGATCGACCAGGAGGCGAACGTCCCGAACGTTCCCTCCCAGATCTGAGGCAGGCCGATGACCCTACAGAACACGGATGAGGTGCGCTCTCACTGGTGGCCTCGTGAAGGCTGGCGGCCGGGCCGCCTGGTTTACACCTGGCACCTGACCTTCGAGCGCGCGCCACAGCTTCACCGACTCGCCGAGCGCTACCAACAGGCCCTGTCGACGATCGACGGGCACAACCCGGTGCCTGCCCAATGGCTCCACCTCACCGTGCAAGGCGTCGGCTGGGTGGACGAGGTGCCCGACGAGAGGCTTGATCAGATCACCCAGGCTGTCGCGGTACGGCTGGGCAAGCTCGCGCCGGTGGTAGTCACCTTCGACCGGCCGGTCATCCTCGGTGAAGCCATCGTCTTGGCGCCTACACCTGCGGAGCCACTGCACGAGATCTGGGGCGAGATCAGGAACGGCATCGCCGAGGTAACAGGCGAGGCGCCTACGGCGGCCGAGCAGGTCAGAGGGTTCCGTCCGCATGTGAGCCTGACCTACATCAATACGCCGGGACCAGCGCAGCCTTACGTGGAGGCGCTGAGTGGTGTCGAAGCAGAGCCGGTCAAGGTGGATGTGGATCGCGTCGCGCTGATCGTGCAGAACCGCGTGCTTGACCCTGAGTGGGTATACCGCTGGAACACTCACGCGGTCGTACCGCTGGGAGCCGGCAAGGACGTCTGAGCAGCCTTGGGGCAGGCGCGGCGCGGCCTGGTGGCGGTGAGTGGTTACAACCTTCTATACGGGTTCAAGCCGCCGCCCGATGGGCGGCGGGCGGCCGGGCGGTCCGGGCGGGCGTGCGGCCTCTCCGGGCCGGTCCCGCCCGGCCACCCCGCCGCACCATCGAACGCAGGCAGAACCGCGTACAGAACGTTTCCCAGCACCACGAGGGACGCCGACTCTCGGATTGAGCCGATGAGGTCAAAGCATGCCTCCGGCGGGAGCACTCCGGCCCCGAGGTGATCGCCACACGGCCCTGAACGTAGATGGGTGGCTGAGGGGCTGATCACCTCGCACACCATCGACTCAGGCAAGCCCAGCAGACCGGCTCCTCCGTATCAAGCTCGGCTGTGACCGCAGGGCAACGAATGATCGAGGAACGGCGACCGGTGAACGTACACGCGAAGCCGAGCTTGACACTCCGTCCCCGGCCCGCTGCCGCTACGCGGTGAGTCGACGGCGTACGAGGTGATCAGGGTGGGGCGTGCTGCTGCTCATTGCAGCGATTGGTGGGAGGACTGGCTCGCCAAAGTCATAGTGCTGAGGGTGGAGGCGTTCTCAGAGGCGATGGCGTTCTCTACACGCTCAACGAGCAACTTGAAGGCGGCTTCGTTTTCGAGGCCCTCGAACACACCCGTCCGGGTCTTGTAGTGGAACAGTTCGTGGCCGAGTGCCTGCTCAGTGGACCGATAGTTCTTCCACTGCTCCCTGTAGTGATACACGCTCTCAAGCGACACCAAGATCACGACCATCAGGCTGATGAGCGTCGTAGCGATCTCGACATAGGGCAGCTTGATATTCACGAGCACAGGGACAACCGCTGCTCCAACCACAGCTAAGGTTCTGAGGCGGAGATGGAGAGCCTTGGTCTTGACCGCCTTACCGTCGTACCAGCCTCGGTACTGCTCTAGGCGCTGCTCAATGTACTCGGTAGGCCCGAGCGTCGTGTCTGCCTGAGACGGCTTTACAGCGGAAGCGGGTAGGTCTTCTGCCATGCTCGAAGCTCCTGCATGCTCAACGATTCGGAGTGGCACGCACTACACGCGGAGCCCCAGCCGGGACGACCGGTGCAGGTGATTTTATTCGTCTGCGAGATCGCTATGCCACCAGTGAGTGACCTACTGGGTGACGATCGAAGCGTACGAGCGCGGACGTTCACGGACCCTGTCAGACCGTTCCCGCAGGTCGAAACGCGATCTGAGCCTGGTCTGGGTCCTGATCAAGTGGATTTGGGAGCAAGAAGTCGCAGGTTCAAATCCTGTCGCCCCGACCAGGTCATCGGCCCCCTCCCATGCGGAGGGGGCTTCTTGGTTCGCGGACCCGGACGAAGTGCCCATTAAGGTCGAGGCGTGACAGACAATCGTGTGCCCCCGCCCTTCGCCGGCGACGAACGGACCGTGCTCGGCAACTGGCTCGAATGGCATCGCGGCACGCTGGCCGTCAAATGCGCCGGCCTGACCGACGAGCAGCTCAGGCTCCGCTCCGCCGAGCCGTCCGCCATGTCGCTGCTCGGCCTGGTCCGGCACCTGGCGCACGTGGAGCGGGTCTGGTTCCGCCGCGTGCTGAACGGCGAGGACATCCCCCGCCTGTGGAACAAGGACGTCGACAACGACGCCGACTTCAACGACGTGGACCACGCCTCGGTGGAGGAGGCGTTCGCCACCTGGCAGGACGAGATCGAGCGCGCCCGCGCCATCTCGGCCGCCAAGCCCCTCGACGCCGTGGGCGACCGGAACGGCCAGGACTGCACCCACCGCTGGATCCTCGTCCACATGATCGAGGAGTACGCGCGCCACAACGGCCACGCAGACCTGCTGCGCGAGCGCATCGACGGCGCCACCGGCGAGTAGCGGCCAGGTCGAGGGGGCAGGTCGAGAGGTCAGCCCTCTTCGGCTTCGGAGCCCTCTTCGGCGCGGAACAACGCCCACACGGCCTTGCCGCCGCGGTCGAGCGGGTCCCAGCCCCAGCACTGGCTGTAGGTCTCGACGATGTAGAGGCCGCGCCCGTTCTCGGAGACGAAGTCCGGCTCCTTGCGGCGCGGCACCTCGTCGCTCGGGTCCGCCACCGCCAGCAGCACGTGCGGCGACACGCGCATCAGCAAGAGCTCGATCTCCCGCCGGCCGGCCGCGTACATCGCGTACCTGACGGCGTTCGTCACCAGCTCGGACACCACGAGCGCGGCGTCGTCGCTCAGCTCGTGCAGGCCCCATCCCCGCAGCGTGGAGCGGGTCACGTCCCTGGCGGTCTTCACCGAGTCGGCCTGGAAGGGCAGGGGACACGCGGTCGTGTTCGGCTTCCCGCCCTTGAGCAGGTGGTCGAACCCCACCTCACGGGTGATCTGCAGGCAATCGGCAGTGGCCAGAGGATCCTCCACCATGCCGCCGATACCTCCCCGTAGCCCTCGGTTTAGTGCATGTTTGGCCCACAATGCACTAAGCCATCATGGGTCACGAACGCGGCGGCTGCAAGACCCAAATGCACGTGCAGCTGCAATGTGCAACAGCATGCGCCTTTTGGGGCAAATCTCTCCTAATCGGACACGAGGTTGAGACCTTGTCATACCCGGCGATGTGGTGTCACTGTGTGTGCGGACCTTGATAGGAGGCAAAGTGACGCAGAACCAGCCGGGTTCCGGGCCGACGGCGCTGCGCATCCTCCTGGGCTCCCAGCTGCGAAAGCTCAGGGAGGCGAAGAACGTCACCCGCGAGGAGGCGGGGCACCTCATCCGCGGCTCCGAATCCAAGATCAGCCGCATGGAGCTGGGCCGGGTGGGGTTCAAGGAACGTGACGTCTCCGACCTGCTCACCCTGTACGGGGTCGTGGACCCGCAGGCGCGAGCCGCCGTCCTCGACCTGGTGGCCACCGCGAACGAACCCGGCTGGTGGCACCGGTTCAACGACGTCCTGCCCACGTGGTTCCAGGCGTACGTCGGCCTTGAGGAGGCCGCCGCCCGGATCAGGACCTATGAGGTCCAGTTCGTGCCGGGACTGCTGCAGACCAAGGAGTACGCCCGGGCGGTCGTCACCGCGGGAGCGGCGGGCATCGCGGCGGAGGAGATCGCCAGGAGGGTCGACCTCAGGCTCGAACGCCAGCGCATCTTCGACCGGCCGGACGGTCCCGTCTTCTGGGCCGTGATCGACGAGGCGGCGCTGCGCCGGCCCATCGGCGGCGTCGAGGTCATGCGCGCCCAGCTCGAACACCTCATCGACCTCATGCGTCAGCCCAGCATCACCATCCAGATCATGCCGTTCAGCTTCGGCGGCCACAGCGCCGAGGGCGGCGCCTTCAGCATCCTGCGCTTCCCCGACCGCGACCTGCCCGACGTGGTCTACGTCGAGCAGCTGGCCAGCGCGCTGTACCTGGACAAGCGTGAGGACGTGGACCGATACACAGAAGTCATGGAGCGGCTGTGCGCCGTGAGCACCACTCCTGATGAGACGATCGATCTGCTGCGGACGATCGCCGAGGAGTTCTGACGGCGACGGCGTCGTTGTTCGGTACGCATCTGCCCTAGACTGGCCATCGGCGTTGGATCCCGCCGTGGCGGAGCATGCCCAACGCCGCTCATGTGGGCGCGGCGCGTGAGCCGTACCGAATGGACGCGCCCGCGATCACTCGTAGCTTGATCAAGGAGACCATTCCGTGAAGACCGCTGTCGAGGAGCTCAGCCCGACCCGGGTCAAGCTCACCGTCGAGGTGCCGTTCGAAGAGCTGCGCCCGAGCATGGATGCGGCGTACAAGAAGGTCGCGCAGCAGGTGCGCGTCCCCGGGTTCCGGCCTGGCAAGGTTCCGGCCCGCATCATCGAGCAGCGCTTCGGCCGGGCGGTAGTGCTGGAGGAGACCCTCAACGACGCGGTGCCCAAGCTCTACGGCCAGGCCGTCGACGAGGTCGACGTGTTCCCGGTGAGCCAGCCCGACATCGAGGTCACGAAGATCGACGACGGTGAGCAGATCGAGTTCACCGCCGAGGTCGACATCCGGCCCAACTTCGAGGTGCCCGACTACCAGGGCGCCGAGATCACCGTCGACTCCGCCGAGGTCTCCGACGAAGACGTCGACGCCCAGCTCGACTCGCTGCGCCAGCGCTTCGCGACGCTGACCGGCGTCGAGCGCGCGGCCGCCAACGGCGACTTCGTGGTGATGGACCTGCGCGCCGAGATCAACGGCGAGAACATCGAGGAGCAGCAGGCCAGCGAGGTCTCCTACGAGGTCGGCGCCGGCTCGGTGCTCCAGGGCCTCGACGACGCCCTCGTGGGCATGTCCGCGGGCGAGGAGAAGAGCTTCAAGACCGAGCTCGTCGGCGGCGAGAACGCCGGCGAGGAGGCCGACGTGATCATCAACGTCAAGTCGGTCAAGGAGAAGGTCCTGCCCGAGCTCGACGACGAGTTCGCCCAGCTCGCCAGCGAGTTCGACACGCTCGACGAGCTCAAGGCCAGCATCCGCGAGCAGGCCCGCCGCAACAAGCTCATCGACCAGGTCGTCCAGGCCCGTGAGAAGGCCCTCGACGCGCTGCTCGAGAAGATCGACATCCCGCTGCCCGAGAGCGCGCTCAAGGCCGAGGTCGACGCCCGCAAGCACAACCTCGACCACCAGATCGCCGAGAGCGGCCTCAGCCGCGACGCCTTCTTCCGTCTGTACCAGACGACGGAGGAGGAGCGTTTCGCCGAGTTCGACAGCAACTCCGCCAAGGCGCTCAAGGTCGGCTTCGTGCTCGACAAGATCGTCAAGGCCGAGGAGCTGGGCGTCAACGAGCAGGAGCTGACCAACTTCGTGGTGCGCCGCGCCATGGAGATGGGCGTCCAGCCCAACGAGCTGGCCAAGCACCTGGCCGACAACGACCAGCTCACGCTGGCCATGGTCGAGATCGTCCGCGACAAGGCCAAGTCCGTGCTGGGCGACGCCGCCAAGGTCGTCGACAGCGAGGGCAACGAGGTCGACCTCAAGGCCATCTACGCCGAGATCAACGGCGCCCCGGTCGAGGAGGAGGCCGACGAGGCCGCCGAGTCCGAGGAGAAGGCCGAAGCCTGACCTTCCCCGAAGCCCCCGAACCCCATGGGTTCGGGGGCTTCGTGCTGTCCGGCCGCGGCGGCGCGCCTCGCGCGTCCGTGAGCACGACCGAGCGCCTGTACGCGCCCAGAAGCCACCTGACGGTCCCGCGGGCCGCGAGCGGCCCCTCAGTCGCCTGGGCCGCCCTTCGACGGCTCGACGGCCCCTCACCGCCACCGTCCGCGCGACCGCCTCCCCGCCGCCGGACGGCATCCACCGGTACGCAACCCCACAAGCTCCACGAGCCCCACCAGCACGGCACCATCCCCGCCGAAACGCCCACAGGGCCGGACCATGAGCTGGACGTGGAGGAACGGCGTAGGCTGACAGAAGACCGGTCACCCAGACCTGCGCCGTCAGCGAACAGTACGGGGGACCGGGCATGACCTGTGGGCGTCGCGCGTTAAGGTCACAAGCAAAGCCAATCACTTACGACGCATCGGAAGGTGACGCTGTGACCAGCCCGCCGACCTTCTATCAGCCTGAGTCGCGAGGCCGTGAGAACGGCTCGTCCTTCCGGCTTGAGGACCAGCTTTACCAGCGCCTGCTGCGTGAGCGCATCATCGTGCTCGGTCAGGAGGTCAACGACGAGATCGCCAACCGGATCTGCGCCGAGCTGTTGCTGCTCGCGGCCGACGACCCCGAGCGCGACATCACGCTGTACATCAACTCGCCGGGGGGCTCGGTGAGTGCCGGTATGGCGATTTACGACATGATGGAATATGTGCCCAACGACGTGTCCACGGTGGTGATGGGCATGGCCGCCTCCATGGGGCAGTTCCTGCTTACCGCCGGCGCCCGCGGCAAGCGCTACGGCCTGCCGCACGCCCGCGTCATGATGCACCAGCCGTCCGGCGGCATCGGCGGCACCGCGGCCGACATCGCCATCCAGGCGGAGCAGATGCTCTACGTGAAGAAGACGCTCGCCGAGCGGATCGCCTTCCACACCGGGCAGCCGCTGGACCAGATCGAGTCCGACTCCGACCGTGACCGCTGGTTCACGGCCGAGGAGGCGAAGGACTACGGCTTCATCGATCACGTGGTGCGCAGCGCGCGGCAGGTGCCCTCCGTGGGCCCGGTCTCCTAGGGGGAGCTGACATGAACATCCAGAGCCGTTACGTTCTCCCCTCCTTCGTCGAGCGCACGTCCTACGGCGTGAAGGAGATGAACCCGTACAACAAGCTCTTCGAGGACCGCATCATCTTCCTCGGAGTGCAGATCGACGACGCGTCGGCCAACGACGTGATGGCCCAGCTGCTGACGCTGGAGTCGCTCGACCCCGACCGTGACATCAGCATCTACATCAACTCGCCCGGCGGCTCGTTCACGGCCATGACGGCGATCTACGACACGATGCAGTTCGTCCGGCCGGAGATCCAGACCGTCTGCCTCGGCCAGGCCGCGTCCGCCGCGGCCGTGCTGCTGGCCGGCGGCACCCCGGGCAAGCGCTTCGCGCTGCCCAACGCCCGGGTGCTGATCCACCAGCCCTCCACCGAGGGCGGTGGCCAGGGAAGCGACATCGAGATCCAGGCCCGCGAGATCCTTCGCATGCGATCCCTCCTTGAGGACATCGTGGCGAAGCACACGGGCAAGGCCTCCGCCGACATCCGCAAGGACATCGAACGCGACAAAATTCTCAACGCGGACGAGGCAAAGGCGTATGGTCTGATCGACGACATCATCCCGACCAGGAAGAAACGAGCTCAGGCCGTCGCTTCCTAGTTGAGATGTGACGCACCGGAGCGCTGCCCAATAGGGCACGTTCCGGTGCGACTCGCCGCTAGGGGGCTCACTGAGGGCCCAGAAGACGGTAACGTCGAAACCTGAGCGGTTCGGCCTAGTCCGGAGGATGTCCGGAGACACTGCTCGCGTGAGCAGGGCGGTCCCACGCAAAGGAGTATCTGGGGTGGCACGCATCGGCGACGGGGGAGACCTGCTGAAGTGCTCTTTCTGCGGGAAGAGTCAGAAGCAAGTCAAGAAGCTCATTGCCGGTCCAGGCGTCTACATCTGCGATGAGTGCATCGATCTCTGCAACGAGATCATCGAGGAGGAGCTCTCCGAGTCCTCCGAGCTCAAGTGGGACAACCTGCCCAAGCCGAGGGAAATCTACGAGTTCCTCGACGCCTACGTCATCGGACAGGACAAGGCGAAGAAGGCGCTCTCGGTGGCGGTCTACAACCACTACAAGCGGGTGCAGTCCGGTGACCGGGGCAGAGACGACGGCCTTGAGCTGGCCAAGAGCAACATCTTGCTGCTCGGGCCGACCGGGTCGGGAAAGACTCTCCTCGCACAGACTCTGGCGAAGATGCTCAACGTGCCCTTCGCCATCGCCGACGCGACGGCCCTCACCGAGGCCGGCTACGTCGGCGAGGATGTCGAGAACATCCTGCTCAAGCTCATCCAGGCCGCCGACTACGACGTCAAGAAGGCCGAGACGGGCATCATCTACATCGACGAGGTCGACAAGATCGCCCGCAAGAGCGAGAACCCGTCGATCACCCGCGACGTCTCCGGCGAGGGCGTGCAGCAGGCGCTGCTGAAGATCCTCGAAGGCACGACGGCCTCGGTGCCGCCGCAGGGCGGGCGCAAGCACCCGCACCAGGAGTTCATCCAGATCGACACCACCAACGTGCTGTTCATCTGCGGTGGAGCCTTCGCCGGCCTCGAAAAGATCATCGAGTCGCGCATCGGCAAGAAGGGCATCGGCTTCAACGCCATCATCCGCTCGAAGGAAGAGGTCGACACGGCCGACATCTTCGGCGACGTGATGCCCGAAGACCTGCTGAAGTTCGGCATGATCCCCGAGTTCGTCGGCCGCCTGCCGGTCATCACCTCGGTCCACAACCTCGACCGCGAGGCCCTCATCCAGATCCTCACCGAGCCCCGCAACGCGCTGGTCAAGCAGTACCGCAAGCTGCTGGAGCTCGACGGCGTGGAGCTGGAGTTCACCGACGGCGCCCTGGAGGCCATCGCCGACCAGGCCATCCTGCGCGGCACCGGCGCCCGCGGGTTGCGCGCGATCCTGGAGGAGGTGCTCCAGTCCGTCATGTACGAGGTGCCCTCCCGCCAGGACGTCGCCCGCGTGGTCATCACCCGCGAGTCGGTGCTGGAACACGCGATCCCGACGCTCGTCCCGCGCGACCAGCTCGCCGCCAAGCAGCAGCGCACGCCGCGCGAGAAGTCGGCCTGACCGTCCTCGAAAACGCCCCCGGGTTCGTCCCGGGGGCGTTTCGCTTGTCCGGCTCCCTAGAATTGGTGCTTGTGACAACGCAAGAGCTGCCCACCCAATACACGCCGGCCGACGTCGAGACCCGTAGCTACGAGCGCTGGGTGTCCGAAGGCTACTTCCACGCCGACCCGGGCAGCTCGCGCGTGCCGTACAGCATCGTCCTCCCGCCGCCCAACGTGACGGGCGTCCTGCACATCGGTCACGCGCTCGACCACTCCATCCAGGACGCGCTGACCCGCCGCGCCCGCATGCAGGGCCGCGAGACGTTGTGGCTGCCCGGCATGGACCACGCCGGCATCGCCACCCAGAACGTCGTGGAGCGCGAGCTGGCCAAGCAGGGCCTGTCCCGCCACGACCTGGGCCGCGAGGCGTTCGTCGAGCGCGTCTGGGAGTGGAAGGAGGAGTCCGGTGGCCGGATCCTCGGCCAGATGCGCAAGCTCGGCGACGGCGTCGACTGGGAGCGCGAGCGCTTCACCATGGACCCGGGGCTCTCCCGGGCCGTCCAGACCATCTTCAAGAAGCTCTTCGACGACGGGCTCATCTACCGCGCCGAGCGCATCATCAACTGGTGCCCGCGCTGCCTGACCGCGCTGTCCGACATCGAGGTCGAGCACAGCGAGGACGAGGGCGAGCTGGTCTCGATCCGCTACTCCGACGAGATCGTCGTGGCCACCACCCGCGCCGAGACCATGCTCGGCGACACCGCCGTGGCCGTCCACCCCTCCGACGAGCGCTACGCCCACCTGGTCGGCACGATGGTCGAGGTGCCGCTGACGGGCCGCATGATCCCCGTGGTCGCCGACGAGCACGTCGATCCCGCCTTCGGCACCGGCGCGGTCAAGGTCACCCCGGCCCACGACCCCAACGACTTCGAGATCGGCCGCCGCCATTCGCTGCCGTCCCTCACCGTCATGGACGAACGCGGCGTCATCACCGCCCACGGCCCCTTCCAGGGGCTCGACCGCTTCGAGGCGCGCCCGGCCGTCGTCGCCGCGCTGCGCGCCGAGGGCCGCATCGTCGCCGAGAAGCGTCCCTACCTGCACTCGGTCGGCCACTGCTCGCGCTGCAAGACCGTGGTGGAGCCGCGGCTGTCGCTGCAGTGGTTCGTCAACGTCTCGCCGCTGGCCAAGGCCGCCGGCGACGCCGTGCGCGACGGCCGCACCCGCATCCACCCGCCGGAGCTGGCCAAGCGCTACTTCGACTGGGTCGACGACATGCACGACTGGTGCATCTCCCGTCAGCTGTGGTGGGGCCACCGCATCCCGGTCTGGTACGGCCCGGGCGGCGAGGTCGTCTGCGTCGGCCCCGACGAGGAGCCGCCGGCCGGCTACACCCAGGACTCCGACGTCCTCGACACCTGGTTCTCCTCCGGGCTGTGGCCGTTCTCCACGCTCGGCTGGCCCGACTCCACCCCGGAGCTGGAGAAGTTCTATCCGACCTCCGTGCTCGTCACCGGCTACGACATCCTGTTCTTCTGGGTGGCCAGGATGATGATGTTCGGCCTCTACGCCATGGACGGCCGTCCGCCGTTCCAGACCGTGGCCCTGCACGGCATGGTCCGCGACCAGTACGGCAAGAAGATGTCGAAGTCGTTCGGCAACGTGGTCGACCCGCTCGACTGGGTCGAGCGCTTCGGCGCCGACGCCACCCGCTTCACGCTGCTGCGCGGCGCCAACCCCGGCGCCGACGTGGCGGTGAGCGAGGAGTGGGCGGCCGGCTCGCGCAACTTCTGCAACAAGATCTGGAACGCCACCCGGTTCGCCCTGATGAACGGCGCGGCGGTGGGCTCGCTCGACGGGCTCGACCTCACCGCGGCCGACCGCTGGATCCTGTCCCGCCTGCAGACCGTGGTGAGCGCCGCCGACGCGGCCTTCGACGAGTACGAGTTCGCCAAGGCCTCCGACCTGCTCTACCACTTCGCCTGGGACGAGGTCTGCGACTGGTACCTGGAGCTGGCCAAGATCCAGCTCGGCGAGGGGCTCGAACACACCCGGCTCGTGCTCGGGCACGTGCTCGACGCGCTGCTGCGGTTGATGCATCCGCTGGTGCCGTTCGTCACCGAGGAGTTGTGGCGGGCGGTGACGGGTGGCGAGTCGATCGTCGTGGCCCCCTGGCCGCAGACCGACGCCCGTTACGCCGACCCGGCGGCCGAGGCCGAGATCGACGCCCTGCAGGAGCTCGTCACCGAGGTCCGCAGGTTCCGTTCCGACCAGGGGCTCAAGCCCGGCCAGAAGGTGGCCGCCCGTCTGGGGTTGTCCGGCACGCCGCTGGATGCCCAGGAAGGGGCGATCCGTGCGCTGCTGCGGCTGACCGAGCCGGCGGAGACGTTCAATGCCACAGCGCGCCTCAGCGTGGGCGCGGTGACCGTGGAGATCGACACCGCGGGCGCCATCGACGTCGTGGCCGAGCGCAAGCGCCTGGAGAAGGATCTGGCGGCCGCCCGGAAGGAAGCCGCGCAGGCGGCCGGCAAGCTGGGCAACGAGCAGTTCATGTCCAAGGCGCCCGACGACGTGGTCGCCAAGGTCCGGGGCCGGGCCGAGCAGGCCGCCGCGGACATCGCGCGCCTTGAGGCACAGCTGTCCGGGCTCGGGGTTTAGAGCATACGAACGCGGGGAAGGTCCATTCGTTACCGAAGATGGACCTTCACCGTCCTCAGGGCTGCTAGAGTTTTCAACGCGGGGCCGATCGGCACCGACACCCCTTCTGATCAACCCCGACTTTCGGGCTGTCTGACCTGGCGGTTGGACAAAGGCCGGAAGTTCGAGTAAGTTAGCAGGGTTGCTCCAAAACGGAGCAGGTCCGGAAGCTCCCGGATCGGGCGGTTTGACAAGAATCGTCCGGATCTGGTAGACTGAAGAAAATGAAATGTGAGCGCCTCTGCGCGAGGATCCGGGAACGGGTTCTGGTGAGGAAGTACGCGTCCGTTTCTTGAGAACTCAACAGTGTGTTAAAAGCCAGTGCATGAAACACATGCAT